>NZ_JBXVPZ010000055.1:0-32674 GCF_057961495.1 Streptomyces sp. P5F9
GGACGATCCCCAGCTTCCACCACAGCAGAAACCGAATCAGCTCGACCAGTGACTACACCACTCGGCGGGACACCATCGCGGTGCGCGGTGATCTGCGCGTCCACGGCATCCAGCGCGGCACTGATTCGCCGCTGGTGGGCAAGGGGCGGCAGCGGTACGGGCAGAAGTGCCAGTGTGGCGGCGCTGAGGGAAGGAACGGCGGTGCCGCGGGCGTACTCCTTGAGCCAGTGCACTGTCTCCGGCAGAGACAAGTAGGCGAGCAGGTAGCCGGGGAGGACAAGTGGCTCCCCATCCATCTCCAGGGCACGCAGCCGCAGCAGGTTGGTGCTGAACAGCCAGCCGTCCTGCGCCTTCTCGACCAAGGCAGGGGGCATCTGGGCACCGGAACGAACGCACAGGATGTCTCCGGGGCTGAGACGGAACCTTGCCAGTGCGCGGGCGACATCCACGCTTACTTTCTCCATGTCACGATCGTCGATACGACCCTCACGCAGGTGCTTGGGCATCACGACACGGAGATCGCCTGCCGCGGAGCGAACCTCGGCCGGCAGACGTGTGTAGGACGGACCAGCCATGATGTCGACCAGTTCTCCCAGCGGAACCCGACGCCAGTCATGAGGTAGGCCGTCGTACGAGAGCACGGTGGCTGAGGGCAAGGGGCCGTACGAGAGCGCATCGACCGCGCCGTCCACGGCTTTCGTTCGACGCCTCGCCGCGGCGAGCACCCGCTCCGTGGCTGCTGCCTCGGTAGCCGCATCAGCCGGTGACGCCGTGGACATCCATCTGCCCACATAGTCGGCGGGACTGAGCGAGTAACCGGCACCCCGCACCGCCTCCAGCGGAGCAGCAACCGCAAGATGGCCCGCGCTCTGCCGACCGAGGCGGAATCCGGTCCCTCGTCGCCATGCCTGAACGGTTTTCGTGACAGCCCCGACGTGTTCGTCGGAGAGGACTCGGGGTCCGCGGGCCGCCTTGTCACCCAGGTCCCGGGCGTCCACGAACAGGATCTCCTCGCGCACCGCCGCGGAACTCCGCAAGAACCACAAGCAGACGGACACCTGAGCCCCGGAAAAGAGCTGAGGCGGCAACGCGACAATGCATTCGACGGCGCCATCCTCCACCAGCCTGCTCCGGATCTCCCGCTCCCGGACGTCTGTGGAGGTGCCCGCGCTGACCGGCATCACCACACCTGCACGGCCCTCGTCCTTGAGTGACACCAGGACGTGCTGGAGCCAGGCGAAGGCTGGACTACCGGGGGGAGGCGCTCCGTACGGCCAGTCGATGCCCTCACGCTGCTTCGGCGCGGCCCCGTGAGCGTTGAAAGGCGGATTGGTCAGAATCAGGTCGGCCCGGTGGCCCTTCGGCCAGGCACGTTCGTTCCATGGGGCCACGGTGCCGGCTTCCAGTTCGACCGGGATACCGTGCAGCGCGAGGTTCATTCCGGCGAGCCGAAGTGTGCCGCGCTGCGGGCTCTCACCACGCAGAGTCAAAGGCACGACACCGCCAAGGCGTTCAGCGACTCCGTCAAGCATCTCGCCTGCGCGCGCATACGGGTCGTAGACGCGTCGCGCGGAGTCCTCGTCCCCTATGGCGGCGTCCCGCATCAGCCGCACCACGGCACGTGGGGTGAAGAACTCTCCGCTGGGAAGCGCAGCTCGGGAGCCGAATTGATCCACCAGTTGTCGGAACTCGTCGATCCCCAAGCCGTCGGTCAGGCGGATCACCTCGACAACATCCCCGTACTCCCGAGGTTCCAGCCTGACGATGGCTGTCCGCATGCCCGGCGGCACACCGCGCAGGCGCAGTGCCTCGTCGGCTGCCTCCCCGATCTCCTGCAACAACGCCGCCGTGGCAGCCCTGGATCGAGACCGCACCATACGCGGGAGCGACACCGAGCGCGGGCTTCCGCTCACCTGAAGAAAGACCAGGGAGAGGAGCAAGGCAAGGTAGTCCGTCATCGATGCGCCGCCGCGCACGGCGTCTGCCATCGGTCCCAGCAGTTGCGCAAGTTGCCGCGCACGCTCTTCTTCGTCGCTCAACGGACCGCTGCCTGCTGCTTCACCACTCAGCGCGGCGGCTCCCTGGCGGGCGTCGTCCGATGCGACGAGGTTCCGCCGCATACGGTCGGCATAGGTGAACCCGGTCGGCTCGTCGGACGCACGCGCACGTGACGGGATCTGACGGGAGTCGAGCCAGCGGAGGACCGCCCGTAGACTGAATAGTTCCGTCTCCCCCGTCCTGACCGGCTCCGGATAATCCTTGTACCGACGTTGCCAGTTGGTGACCGCCGGCCGCATCACCCCGGCCAGCTCCGCGAGTTCGGCCCTCGACAGCAGGCGATCGTCGCTGAGACCCGTACCGTCCATGAAACCCCCCTACACCGTCCTGGTTGCTCTCGATGAGGGAACGGTAGAGAGGCGACAGCTGGAGCGTCAATCAGCGCACCGACGGTGCGCACATCGACGAACAGGCTGGACACAGGGGTCGCGCTTCAGATTTCCAGGGACCGTCAAAGCTCTGAGCAGCTATTTTGCTCTACCGCCTCCCTCTTTGGTTACCCAATCACCAGGAGGTGAAGAACCTTGCTTGTTAATGGGGTACCTGAGAAAGGCATGCGCCAGTCTGCGGATCAAGGAGCCCCACCGCAGGCTCTTCCTGGATAATCGACGTATGGCAACACAGCCCGGTCTCTCTGATCTTCGCCGTGCCAAGTTCGCTCGGCGTGCGCCTGCCGCGCTCTCCGAGCTCGTCGGCCCTCAGCACGGCACAGTGACGTTGCCGCTGCATCTGGCGTGGTCGGGGCTGACTACGTTCGATCTCGATCAGCCGCGGCTGCGGATGAGCTACTACCGGATCGTCCTGGCCGAGGGACTGCAAGACGATCTGGTCCGGTTCCTCAATCGCGACCTTCTGGTCAGCCTATGGCCCACACTGCGCACGCTGGTCAGCCGTGATGTCCGGGAGGTGTGGGAGAACTCCTTCGACGAGCTGGCTCACGAAGCCCAGGCCGCCGCGTGAACCTCACGGATCTGCACCGTCGCCTACTTGCGGATGTCCTCGAGGTGGGTGGTGTCTACCCTCTGGCGCTTACCGGCGGCTATGCGGTCCAAGCACATGGGTTGGTGAACCGGCTCAGTCAGGATCTCGATGTCGCAACCGAGAATCCGGAGCGCATGGAGGATATTGCCACTGCCGTGCGCACCGGCCTGGAAGAGCGTGGATGGCGCGTGAGAGCTCTGGAGACAGATCCGCTGTCGGCGCGGCTCATCGTCACCGATCCCGCCAGCCGTGAGGAGTGCGAGGTCGACGTCCTCAAGGAGACACTTTGGCGGCCCCCTGTGCACACCGAGCACGGGCTGGTGCTGTCCCTCGAAGATGTCGTCGGCACCAAGGTTCGCGCACTGGCCGACCGCGGACTGGCCAGGGATCTGGTCGACGTACAGGCCGCGGCCGACCGCTGGAGCCACATCGAGTTGGAAGAGCTTGGACGGCGCCACGCCCGCGACTCCTTCGACCTCCGCGAGCTTCAAGCACGGTTGGTCGGGGCCGACTGGATCGACGACACGGAGTTTTCCGCCTACGGGCTCGACGAGCCAGCGATCGCCGAGCTGCGTCGGTGGGCACAATCTTGGGCCGACGATATCGGTGAACGAATCCAGGAGCTGGAGCCTCCGCACGAAGACTGAAGACCACAAAGGCGCCGACGGCTATGAAGACGCGCTTCATCGCCGACTGCTCGCGGCCCGGTCGCGCCCCAGCGATGCTGGTGATCGCCTGTGTGGTGGGTGACTTTCCACTTCAACAGCAGCGAGAGTGTTGCCCCAGCCCTGGTCTGACACCTGGTGCGCTGAGACCACCTGATGTCGGGCCCGTCTGACGACCCGGGCAGCTCCGGGCCGGCCGCGCCGTCGACACCTGCTCAGGGACTCGTACGCACGAGTGCATGGAGTCCGTGGCCAGCAGGGGCGGGAGCGTCGAAACTCGGTTGAGCGGATCCTGCAGGGTCTCTCGATCTCAAGTCGCGGTATTGCGCCGCGCCCACCGCCTTGGGCACCAGGCTGCCCGTCATGGAGATCGAAGCCTGCAGCTCGAACCGGCATTTCGTGATCTTCCAAACTTAGGCCGAAGGCGACATCCATGTGCAACCGCGACGACTCCGCTCGGTCGACCTGCGCATCGACTAGCCCCCGCACCGAGAAAGCGACATAGGCACGGCACTCTTCTACCTCACCGCGTCGTGCCCATACCGTGCCCTTCAGAGCGGACAACCACGGTCAACAGCGGTGCCACCAAGCGCTTCCGCGTTCAGTGGAACAATGAATCTGTGCAGGTCAGCAGCCATGTACCGGCCCAAGCGCCGTCGCTTCCCAAGCTGAGAGTGCGAGTTCGATTCTCGTCACCCGCTCCAGAAAGCACCCCCAGGTCAGCCGCCTGGGGGTGCTTTGTTGTCTAAGGCAACCCCTAACTCACCAGTTTGCGGGTCCGTCGCGAGAATCGTGAAAGTCACACACCTTCCCCCTTACAAGAATCGAGCAGAGACCTCGTCGCGGTAGGCCCTGGTGATGATTGGTGCGGCTTCAAAGACACTCACCACGCCCAGCTTCATTGTCAAGGCTGTGTCCTGCGTTCCGAGGTTCCCCCGGCGTGTGGGAGGTGCTGATCAGCTGGTCAGGGCGGGTTGACGGGGCAGGGCTGTTTCAAAGTCCGAGTGACGCCGCGAAGTCGCAGGTCACGGCGGTGTGCCGACTGCCGTTCGACCCGTCTCTCACACATCGAAGCTTCGGAAGGTCCACACCGAGCACGGCCCGGAGAACATGGCCACCTTGCGCAGCTTCGCAATCAACTGCCTCCGTGCCGCCGGCCACCACAACATCGCGGCTGGACTCCGCGAGATGTCCTACGAGCCGTTCACCCGTCCCCTGGCCCTCCTCGGACTCCGCTGACCAGCACAGACGCGCGAACAGCCGTACTTTGAAATCGCCCTGTGGCTGCACCAGATCCCCGGCTGCGAGGCCGTACGCGTCCAGCAGTGAATCAAGGCGTCCCCATTGATCGCCCTAGCCAGTTTCGGCCGACTCACCCATGGATGCGGCATTCGCCCGGCGGAATGGTACTGCGGTACCACCCCGCCGGATCAATTGTCTCCCGTAGTCCCACGGACACGACAGCGGTTTTCTCTAGCCTGAGCTGACTGGATCACAGCGCAGCAAAGAGAAACCGTTTACCTTGCGGCGGAGTCGATTTTACTTTTTCGCAAGGAAACGAGTTATAGACATCCGGCCGCTTTCGATCCCGTGCTCTAGAGCACAAACGAACTCTGTTCCGACGAACACGGAAATTGAGGATCACATGGCGCTGTTCAGAAGTTCCTCCACGACGTTAAGTGCGGCGGCGTTCTCCGCACTGTTCCTGGTGTACGGATCACCCACTGCAGTGGCCTCGCCGACGGGCGTGGGCAACGCGGCCATTCACGAGGTCGACGTCACCGACATGCCGGCCACCAAAGAGGGCCAGCCCACGGTCGCCGTCAACCCGAAGAACCCGAAGAACCTGGTCTTCGTCTCGACGATCTTCCCGCCGTCGCCGGGCCTGGAGCCGATCGACGGCGGGTGCTTCCTCGCCTACTCGAACGACAGGGGCGACACCTGGACCCAGGTCGCCTGGCCGCTCGGCACCGCGGCGCCCAAGTGCGGTGAGCCGAGCGTGCAGTTCGACGCCAAGGGCACCGTGTACGTGGACAACAACCAGGTCAGCTCGGGCCTGGACGCGAACCTGGTGAACCACAACCAGGTCGCGAAGTCCACGGACGGCGGCAGGACCTGGACCGACCCGGTGTCCACACCGCTGCTCCTGGGCGGCGCCCCGAAGATGCGCGTGGACGCCGCGACCGGCAAGGTCTACGCGGTCGCCGGGGCGGCGTGGGAGTACCCGAGCGCGGTCTCCGTCAGCGCCGACGGCGGCAAGACCTTCAGCAGCGACTCACGGGTGATCCCCGGCCCGAAGCCCTGCATCGAGGTGGCGCCGGGCATCCCCCTCGTGTGCGGCTACCCGGGACGTGAGATCGCCGTGTACGGCGGGATCCTCGTGTCCGCCTCCCAGGAGGCGGGCGCGCCGGTGAACTTCCACGTCAGCCGTGACAACGGCAAGACGTGGACGAACACCACCCTCAAGGACGGCCAGGGAAACCCGGTCGCGGCGGGCACCGGATCCCTGGTGCCGGTTCCGGCACTGGGCGCGGCTGCCGACCCCGTTCCGTGGGTGGCGGCCGACACCTCCCACCGCGGCCGGTTCGCCGTCATGGTCCCCCGGGACTCCAACACGCTGGACGTCTACGTCACCCCGGACGCCGGCAAGACCTGGACCGGACCGGCGACGATCTCCGCGACGGGCGCCTTGCGGCCGGCCATCGACTTCGGCGCCAACGGTGACCTGGGGGTCATGTGGCGGACCACCACGGGCGACGCGTTCTCGGCCGTCTCCTTCGACCACGGACGCTCCTTCAGCGCCCCGGTGCAGGTCAACCACGTGACCGAGCCGGTCGGTGAGACAGGCCCGCCCGGTGACCGCTGGTCGGGCATCACGCTGACCGACAAGTACGCCTATGTCACCTGGGCCGACGGGCGGAACAACTCCTCCCTCGACTCGATCATCAGCCGGGTGCCGCTGAAGCTGTACAAGAAGGAGACCGCCTCGACGTCGACCAACTGAGACACGAAGCCTGACGCACGGCAGTGTGCCGCTGAGTCACCTCGACGGCGCACTGTCATGTCTACGACATAGCAGGGTGCGGTTGCTCACTGCCGGGGAGTGACCAGTCCCGCGTCGTAGGCGATGATCACCGCCTGGATACGGTCCCGAGCGCCGAGCTTGGCCAGCACCCGGCCCACATGCTTCTTCACCGTGGACTCGGTCAGCACGAAGCGTTCGGCGATCTCGGTGTTCGTCCAGCCCGTACCGATGGCCACGAGCACCTCGTGCTCGCGTTCGGTGAGCGTCGCCAGCCGCGGGTCCGTACGAGGCCCGGCGTCGGGTGCCAGGACGTCGTGGGCATGGGCGTCCAGCAGGCGGCGGGTGAGCCGCGACGACACGACGGCGTCGCCGGTCGCGACAGCCTGGATCCCGGCGAGGAGTTCCGCCGGCTTGACGTCCTTGAGCAGGAAACCGCTGGCCCCGGCGCGCAGACCGGCGTAGGCGTACTCGTCGAGGTCGAAGGTGGTCAGGACGAGCACGCGGGTACGGCCGCCGGCCGCCACGATCCGCCGGGTGGCCTCGATGCCGTCGAGACCGGGCATCCGTACGTCCATCAGGACCACGTCGGGGCTCAGCTCGGCCGCCATGCGCACGGCCTGTGCGCCGTTGTCGGCCTCGCCGACGACGCTCACGCCGGGGGAGCCGTCGAGCAGCATCCGGAAGCCCATGCGGGGCAGCGGCTGGTCGTCGGCGATCAGGATGGTGGTCATGGCGTGGGTTCTCCGGAGGTGGCCGGGGCGGACGGATCGAGCAGGACGTCGACGATCCATCCCTGGCCGTCGTCGCGCGGCCCGATGGTCGCGGTGCCTTCGTAGAGCGCGGCCCGCTGGCGGATGCCGACCAGGCCGTGCCCACTGTCCCGGCGGGGAGCCGTGGACGGTCTGCGCGAGAGCGAACCGGTGTCGGCGATCCGGACGCGCAGCAGCCCGTCCTCGACCGCGACCGTGACGTCGGCCGTGGCGCCGGGGCCGACGTGTTTGAGGGTGTTGGTCAGGGCTTCCTGCACCACGCGGAAGACCGTGAGCTGCACTCCGCGGCCCAGCGCGTCGACCGGGCCGACGGTGCGGTAGGCCACCGGCAGACCGGCCGCGCGGACCCGGTCGAGCAGGGTTTCCAGGTCCTGGACACCCGGCTGCGGGGACCGAGGAGTGTTCTCGGGCTCCTCCTGCTCTGCGGAGTCGCGCAACACCCCCAGCACGCGCCGGAGTTCGTCCATCGCCTGCCGGCCGGTGTCTCCGATGAGATGGAGCGCCTGCTCGGTGCGGCCGGGTTCGCGGGTGGTGAGCACGGCGGCGCCGTCGGCGAGGTTGACCATGACCGACAGGTTGTGGCCGACGATGTCGTGCATCTCCCGGGCGATCCGCGAGCGCTCCGCCGCCGCCGTCAGCCGGACGCGCTGGTCGCGCTCGACCTCCAGCCGCGCCGCCCGGTCCCGGAGCGCCGACAGGTACAGCCTGCTGATCCGGACGGTCAGACCCAGGGCCACGGACCCGACGCCGGTACCGACGGACAGGACGAGGAAGGCCACCGGACTGTCCGTCGGGATCACGGTGACCACGATCAGCACCCACCCGGCCACGGTGACCGGCAGCGCCCAGCAGATCGCCTGGGGCGAGGCGTGCAAGGCCAGGTCGAACAGGGCGATCAGGAGCACGGCGGCGGCCGCGGGCCCCAGACCCAGTGACCACATGACCGGACACACCACGAGGCACGCCCCGAAGACCGCGGCGGGACGACGGCGCCGCCACCACAGCGGCACGATCAGCACAGCGGCGATACTCAGCACCACACCGACAGGCAGCCCGCCACCGACCGGGCGCGACACTGGATGCCCAGGGCTGTGCACCAGCAGGTCCGGCGGCGCGGCGGCGATGACGAGGATCACCATGGCGGTGTCGAGGAGCCACGGACGCCGCCGGTCGGCCGCCCGCAGTCGGCCCAGCACCCGCATCAGCAGTCGCATTACGGGGTGCGCCCAGACAGCCTCGGCCCCCGGGCCGACAGGTGTCCGCCCGGGGGGCAGCTCGGGCGAGGGCGACGCCTGCCCTGCCGGAACCGACCCGGGCGGGCGGGATGCCGCCCCCGCCCGGCCCGAATGACCCGGCCTTGTGTGATCCATCGGCTCCATCCTCGCGGACGCGACCTCAGACGTCACTGCGACGCAACCGGTAAGCGGCACCGGCCAGCAGCAGTAGGGCCCACACCAGCAGCGCCGTGAAACCCGCCCCGGGACTGACCAGCGAGTCGCTGGACTCGTGCAGGGTCATCACCGACTGGCCCGCGTTGCTGGGCAGATACCGGCTGACGGTGTCCCCCAGCGAACTGGGCAGCAGCCCGGTCAGACCGGGCAGCACGAGGACCACGCCGGCCAGGATCGCGATCCCCCCGGCGTTGTTGCGCACCAGCAGGCCGACCGTCACGCCGTACACACCGACCAGGCCCAGGTACACGCCCGCTCCCAGCAGGCACCGGAAGACCTCGGCGTCCCCGAGCGACAAAGCGATCTTCTCGCCGTGCAGGGCGGCGCTCCCGAGCAGGAACGAGACCAGGGCGCCGACGGTGGACGTGACGAAGGCGATCGGGCCGTAGACCGCGCACTTCGCCCACAGCACGGGCAGCCGGCCCGGCACCGCGGCGAACGTCGAGCGGACCATCCCCGTGCTGTACTCACCCGCCGACAGCAGGACACCCAGCGCGCCGACGGCCAGGGCCGCGAGGTTGGTGCCGGCCAGTGCCAGGGTCAGCGCCGCACCGGATGCCGCGTCCTTCCCTCCCAGCGGGCCGTCCGGACTGTAGAGGGCGGCGGCGATCGCCCCGATGGCCACCAGGAACAGCACGGCCACCCCCAACGTGATCCAACTGGAGCGCAGCGACCAGAACTTGGACCACTCGGACCTGACCACCCCTCGGCCG
Source organism: Streptomyces sp. P5F9 (assembly GCF_057961495.1). Classification (NCBI taxonomy): domain Bacteria; kingdom Bacillati; phylum Actinomycetota; class Actinomycetes; order Kitasatosporales; family Streptomycetaceae; genus Streptomyces; species Streptomyces sp. P5F9. The sequence continues at coordinate 9,664 of NZ_JBXVPZ010000055.1, forward strand.
GTCACGCGATATGCCGGACGCACCGGTGTGGTGGTGATAGTGCTCGTGCTCATCAGGCGGCCCTCCCCACGTCGCTGCTCTGGTACTCGACCGCGTCCTGGGTCAGATTCATGAACGCCTCCTCCAACGACACCGACTCGGCGGCCAGTTCGTAGAGCGGCACCCTGTGCTCGGCGGCCACCTCCCCGATCCGCCGCGTGTCCAGGCCGGAGACCACCAGGCGCTCGGCACCCGTCGAGGTCACCGTGACACCGGGGGCGGCCAGCAGCGAGCGCAGCCGCGCGGGTTCACCGGTGGCCACCCGCACCCCCTTGTCCGCCGAGCGCTCCATCAGCGCGTCGACGGTCGTCTCGGCCAGCAGCCGGCCCCGGCCGACGACCACCAGACGGTCGGCGGTCTGCGCCATCTCGCTCATCAGATGCGAGGACAGCATCACCGTGCGCCCCTCGGCGGCCAGCCCGCGCAGCAACTCCCGTACCCATCGCACACCTTCGGGATCGAGCCCGTTCACCGGCTCGTCCAGCATGACGACCGCCGGATCACCCAGCAGTGCGGCGGCGATGCCCAGCCGCTGCCCCATCCCCAGCGAGAACGCCCCAACCCGCTTGTGCGCCACCGCGTGCAGACCGGCGAGGTCGATGACCTCGTCCACCCGCCGCTTCGGCACACCATGGGTGTACGCCAACGCCATCAGGTGGTTGAACGCGGAGCGCCCCGGGTGCACGGACTTCGCCTCCAGCAGTACCCCCAACTCCTGCAAGGGGGCGCGGTGTTGGGCGTAGGGCTTGCCGTTGACCAGGGCCGTGCCGCTGGTCGGCGCGTCCAGACCCACGATCATCCGCATGGTGGTGGACTTGCCCGCCCCGTTCGGCCCCAGGAACCCGGTCACCTGCCCCGGCGGCGCGGTGAAACTCAGGCCGTCCACCGCTGTCTTGTCCCCGTAGCGCTTGGTCAGTTCATGAACTTCGATCACGGTGGTGCTCCCCGCTTCCGTCCGGCCCGGCATCCGACCGGGTCACTGCTTCGAGGCTAGGAGCGGCCACGGCGCGACCCGTGGACCCGGAGGCCACAATCACCGTTGGTGACTGGTACCGCGGTACACCGCCAAGGTCGTCCGGGCTTCAGCCGTGTAGCGCGCGGTATGCCGCGACCGCCCCTGGGTGCAGAGGGATGGCACCCGTCCCGATGAGGCTGCGGACGTCGAGGAACTGGGTGCCGACGGCGTTGCGGGGAACGAGGTCTGTCGCGCGCTGGACCAGCAGACGGGTGAGCGCCTCGGCCACGCCGCGGGGCAGCTCGGGGCGGCACACCAGCAGGTTGGACACCCCGATGGTGGCGACCCCGCCCGCCGCCCGGTACGCGCCCTGCGGCAAGGACACTTCTTCCAGGCCCGAGCCCGCCTGGCCGCCCAGTCCGCCGAGCCGGGGAAGCAGACCGGCCAGCGGCAGGAACCGCAGACCGAAGCGGTCGTCCAGCTCGGACAGGACCGGCAGCGGTACGCCGCCCGCCACGAGCAGAGCGTCGACCGAGCCGGTCCGCAGGGCGTCGGCCGCGTCGGCCAGCGGGAGGTGGCGTACGGCGACCTCGGTGCCTGGCGATAGACCCGCGGCGTGCAGGATCTGTTCGCCGAGTACGGCCGCGCCCGACCCGGCCGCGCCGAGCGACACGGTGTGTCCGGCCAGGTCGTCAACCGTGCGCACGATCGAGTCGGCGCGGACCACGAACTGGAGGTAGGTCTCGTACAGCCTGCCGATCGCGCGCAGGGGCACGGGGTGCGGGAAGAGGGCGGTGCCCTGGGCCGCCCGTGCGGTGTCGGTGAGGACGAGCGCGAGGTCGGCGCGGCGGTCGCGGAGCAGTTCGATGTTGGTGAAGCTGCCCGGGGTGGTGCGGACGCGGCAGCTCAGGCGTGGGTACGCCGCCGTGAGTTCGGCGGCGAGGAGGCGGCCGAAAGCCTCGTAGAACGCCGTGGGTTCTCCGGTCGCGAAGCGCAGGACACCGCTCGGTCCGGGCCGCTGGCCGGAGGCGTCGCCGGTGAGCGCGCCCCCGAGGACGGCGGCGGTCGTCGCGCCGAGTGCGGCGTGGAGAAGGGTGCGGCGGTCGAGAGGGCGGGTCATCGTGTGCCGCCGCGCGGATCACGGCAGGCCGAGGTCGCCCCGCGCGGCGAGCGATGGGCGTGGCTGTGGCCGTTCATCCCGCACCGCCATTGCCGCGGTCGGCCACGCCGGCCACGGCACACGGTAGAACCGCTGTGACCCGCAGTCCTCGTGGTCGCGCGGGCTCCAGCTCCAGTCGGCCTCCCCTGCCCGCCAGCAGCTGTTCGACGATGGCCAGCCCCAGGCCCGTACCGGCTGTCCCGTCCTGTCGTTGTCGGCCGGAGCGCCAGAATCTCGTAGTGGCCTGGGCGATTTCCTCCGAGGTCAGGCCGGGTCCGTCGTCCGTCACCGTGACGGCCACGAGCCGGCCTTCGGCGGTGCAGCGCAGGGAGATCTCGGCGTCCGGACCCGCGTACTTGATGGCGTTGTCCAGGAGGATGTCCGTGATCTGGGCGAGTTCGTGGTCCGTGCAGGCGGCCGTGACCGGGGTCGCGTCGGTGTGGAGTGTGAGGCGGGTGCCGGCTCGGTGGGCGACCGGCTCCCACAGCCGGTACTGGGCAGTCGCGACCGCCGTGGCGTCGCAGTGGGCGCCGGAGTCGTCGGTAACGGCGAGTTCCCCGGCGCGGTGTTCCGCGGTGGCGAGGGTCAGCATGTCGTCGAGCAGGGTTTCCAGGCGGTCGAGTTCGGTGGTCACGCCCGTGTAAGTGCGGTCGGCGGACGCGGGCAGATGGCGGTGCAGAGCGTCGACGCGCAACCGGAGTGCGGCCATGGGGTTGCGCATCTGGTGGGAGGTGTCGGCGACGAGTCGGCGCTGCTGTTCCAGGGCCGCCGTGACCGTACGCGCCATGCGGTTGAAGCCGGTCGCGAGCTGGCGCAGTTCCGGTGGGCCGCCGGCCCGGGTCTGTTCGGGCGGGAGTCCCGCGGCGAGTTGTCCGACCGCGCGGTCCAGGCGGCGCAGCGGGCTGACCACCCACCGCGTCGCGGCCCGCGCGAGAACCGTGCAGGCGACGGCGACGAGAGCCGTCCCCGCGATGACGGCGGCCCAGCGCCGGGTGATGTCCTCCGCCGCCGTGTCGACCGAGGCCCGGAGCACGACGGCGCCGGACACCCGGGTCCCGGTGCCCGCCGGCTCGGCGAACATCCGGGACCCCTTCGACCAGGGGCGCAGCGCGCCCGTGGGGTGCGCGGTCTGGTTGCGCAAGGCCGCGTCGAGGAGCCGGCCGACGGCGGGGTCGGCGGCCCGCATACCGCCGGTCTGGACGAGCGGTCTGCGGCGGGTGTCGGTGACGACGAGCGGTTCGCCGTACAGCTGTGTGTAGCGGCGGGCCTCGGCGGTGACGGCCGAGGTGTCGCCGGTCTGCGCGGCCTGGTCCATGAGGGACGCGAAACGGTCGAGGTCCGCGCTGCGGGCGAGGACGAGTTGCTGCGTGCGGTCGGACGCGGTGAACAACAGCAGCGGTACGGCGAACGCGGCCACCGCGATCACGACGAACAGCAGCAGCGCGGCCTGGACCCGGGTGCGCACGCGTCGGCTCCTCAGTTCCCGAGGTCCCCGAAGCGGTAGCCGAAGCCCCGGATCGTGGTGAGCAGCTCGGGGCGCGCGAGCTTGGCACGCAGCTGCGTGAGATGGACGTCGAGCGACCGGGACACGGCGTGGTACGCATCGCCCCACACCTCGTCCAGGAGCTGTTCACGGCTGACCGCGGTGCCAGCCCGTCCGGCCAGCACGGCGAGGATGTCGAACTCCTTGGTGGTCAGCTCGACGGCGGCCCCGCCGACCCGGACCCGGCGCGCGTCGAGATCCACCTCGACGTCACCGGCACGGACCGTCCGTACCGTCGAGCCGCCTTTCGCCGCGGTCCGCCGGGTGACGGCGTCGATCCGCGCGAGCAGTTCCGCGAGACGTACCGGCTTGACGAGGTAGTCGTCGGCCCCGAGCCGTAGTCCGCGCACGACCGAGCGCTCGTCACCGCGGGCGGTGAGCACCACGACCGACATGTCACTGACCGCGCGCAGGGCGCGCAGCACGTCCAGGCCATCGGTGTCGGGCAGGCCCAGGTCGAGAAGCAGCAGGTCGGAGCTGCGGTGGTAGGTCAGGACGTCCCGGCCGTAGCGGACGCGTCTGGTGACGTGGCCGTGGTCGTAGAGGACCTCCACGAGCGCCGCGGCGACCCCGTCGTCGTCCTCGGCCAGCAGTATCTGCACTCCGCCCACCTCCTTTCGGCCACTTCGACGGCCCCCTCCAGCCGAATGTAAACCACACCGACCGGGTGCTCGCCGGAGTGTTAAGGGGAGGTTAGTTCTGTGTTCGGCCCTCTCGTCCGCCGATGCGGGGCGGGGCCAGGCTGCACGGCACCCAGCAGCCTGAGAAGGACGCCGTCATGATCATCGACTGTCACGGTCACTACACGACCGCCCCGCCGGCCCTGGAGGCATGGCGCCGGCGGCAGATCGCCTCCCTCACCGATCCGTCGGCCGCCCCCGCCCGCGCGGACCTGCGCATCGGCGACGACGAGCTGCGCGAGACCATCGAGCCGAACCAGCTGCGGCTGATGGACGAGCGCGGCATCGACATGACGGTCTTCTCGCCGCGTGCATCGTTCATGGCGCACCACGTCGGGGGCTTCGAGACGTCCGCCGCCTGGGCGGCGATCTGCAACGAACTCTGCTTCCGCGTCAGCCAGTTGTATCCGGAGCGCTTCGCGCCGGCCGCGATGCTCCCGCAGTCGCCGGGCGTCGATCCGGCCACCTGCGTGCCCGAACTTACGCGCTGCGTCGAGGAGTTGGGCGCCGTCGCGGTCAACCTCAACCCCGACCCTTCGGGCGGCCACTGGACCGCCCCGCCGCTCACCGACCGCTCGTGGTACCCGCTCTACGAGAAGATGGTGGAGTACGACATCCCGGCGATGATCCACGTCAGTACGAGCGTCAACCCGGCCTTCCACACCACGGGCGCGCACTACCTCAACGCCGATACCACCGCTTTCATGCAACTGGTCCAGGGCGACCTGTTCGCGGACTTCCCCACGCTGCGGTTCGTCATCCCGCATGGCGGGGGTGCGGTGCCGTACCACTGGGGCCGCTTCCGGGGCCTCGCGATGGCGCTCGGAAAGCCTCCGCTGGAGCAACACGTCCTGGGCAACGTCTACTTCGACACCTGCGTGTACCACCAGCCCGGCTCCGACCTCCTCTACGAGGTCATCCCTGCCCGCAACATCCTCTTCGCCTCGGAGATGATCGGGGCCGTTCGCGACATCGACCCGTGCACCGGCCACCACTTCGACGACACCCGCCGCTACGCCGAGGCGGCCAAGCTGCCCGCGGACGACCTGGCGGCGGTCCAGGAACACAACGCCCGCACCGTGTACCCGCGCCTGGACGCGCTGCTCAAGTGCCAGGGCCGGTGACGCGCATGAGCATCCTCGCCCCCAAGTCGCCCGGCTGGCTGGACTGGTACGAGAATCCGTCCGAATCGGCCTTCCGGCTGCCGCCGGGAACGGTCGACACCCACTGCCATGTCTTCGGCCCGCAGGCCGAGTTCCCCTTCGCACCGGAACGCAAGTACACGCCCTGCGACGGCGGCAAGAACCAACTGTTCGCGCTCCGCGACCACTTGGGCGTCGCCCGCAACGTCATCGTGCAGGCCACCTGCCACGGCGCGGACAACAGCGCCATGGTCGACGCCGTCCGGGCGGCGGCCGGCCGGGCGCGCGGCATCGCGACCGTACGACCCGACATCGACGAGAGCGAACTGCTCGCACTCCACGCGGCGGGCGTACGCGGGGTCCGTTTCAACTTCGTACGCCGCCTGGTCGACGCCTCGCCCGAGGACGACCTCCAGACGATCGCCAAGAAGGTCGCCCCGCTGGGCTGGCACGTCGTCCTCTACTTCGAGAGCGCCGACCTGCCCGAACTGGAGGGCTTCTTCGGCTCGTTGCCCGTGCCGCTGGTGGTGGACCACATGGGCCGCCCGGACGTGACCCAGCCGGTGGAGGGGCCGCAGTTCACCCGGTTCCTGCGCTTCGTCGAGGACAACGACGTCTGGGTGAAGGTGACCTGTCCCGAGCGTCTCAGCGTCACCGGGCCGGCCGCCCTGAACAGCGAACGCCACGCCTACACCGACGTCGTCCCCTTCGCCCGCCGCGTCGTGGAGGAGTTCCCCGACCGGGTGCTGTGGGGCACCGACTGGCCGCACCCCAACCTCACCGACCACATGCCGGACGACGGCCTCCTCGTCGACCACGTCCCGCAGGTCGCGGTCACCGAAGAACAGCGCCACAAGCTCCTCGTCGCCAACCCGATGCGCCTGTACTGGCCCGGCGAGGACATCTGACTCCCCAACTCCTCTCCCTCCTCCCCGACTTCGACAAGGGCCGCTCATGCAACACGCCAACGCGCTGAACCGGCTGGACCGGCTTCCCATCTCCCGCTTCCACAAAGTCACCCTGCTCGCCGTCGCCTTCGCCTACTTCTTCGAGTTCGCCGACATCAACAGCTTCGCCACCACCGCACCGAAACTGATCAAGCTGTGGGGCGTGACGGTCGACCAGATCGCCTACGTCACCTCGCTCTCGTTCGTCGGCATGTTCGTCGGCGCGATCGTCGCCGGATCCATCGCAGACCGATGGGGCCGCAAACGGGCCCTGCTGTGGACGACCCTCTTCTTCGGACTCTCCTCCTTCGCCGCGGTCTTCTCCTGGGACCTCGTGTCCCTCGGCGTCTTCCGCGTCCTGACCTCGGCCGGCCTGTCGGCGATGACCGTCGTGGGGGTCGTCTACGTCAACGAGATGTACCCGTCGGCGACCCGCGGCAAGTACCAGGCGTACGCCATCGCCATCGGCATCTGCGGCACACCCGTCACCAACCTCATCGCCAGCGCGGTCGTACCCCTCAACGACTGGTCATGGCGGCTGGTCTACCTCTGGGGCTCCCTGGGCATCCTGCTCGTCCTGTTCACCCGGCACCTCAAGGAGTCACCGCGCTGGCTCGAAAGCAGGGGGGACCACGCAACGGCGGACGCCATCCTGCGGGAGATAGAGGCACGCGTCGCCGCGGAGAAGGGACCCCTGCCGGAGCCTGCTGCCCCGGTCGGCGAGAAGCCGTCGGCGAGGGCGCCCCTGCGACTGCTCCTCCAGCGGAAGTACCTGCTCCCGACGCTCCTGCTCACCGCACTGTGGATGACCCAGACCATCGGCTTCTTCGGCTACTCCAGCTGGGCACCCACCCTGCTGGCCAAGGAGGGCTTCAGCGTCGAGAAGTCCGTCTTCTACGTGGCCCTCACCACCGTAGGCGCACCTCTCGGCTGCTACCTGGCCTCCCTGGTCACCGACCGCTTCGAGCGCAAATGGTGCCTGGTCGCCTTCGGCACGGTGATCGCGGTCTGCGGCCTGCTGTACGGCCTCACCTTCAACCCCGTCCTCATCGTCGTGTTCGGCTTCCTGGTGAACCTCTTCGAACGCGGCTACACCGCCCTCGCCTACGCCTACTCCCCCGAGCTCTTCGACACCCGCAGCCGCTCACTGGGCACGAGCGTCTCCTACGGCCTCGGCCGCCTGTCCAACGCCGCCGGTCCCCTGATCGTCGCGGCGCTCTACAACGGCCACGGCTACCAGAGCGTCTTCTACTTCATCGCCGGCACCTGGCTGCTCGGCGCGATCGCCCTGGCCGCCTTCGGCACCCGGACACGCTCGGCACGTCTCGCGGAGGCGGAGCGGCAACGGGTGAGCGTCCCGGCCTGAACAGGACCGACCGCGACCGACGTGGTGACCGCCGTACCGGCGGTCATCCGATGCACGGTCCGCTGCCCACCTGCTCACGGCCAGGAAACCGAAAAGCGCCGCCAGGACACCGGCAGACACCGCGCTGTGATGAGCCGAGCCAGCAACCATGCGCGGGTGCACCGTAAGCAGCGCCGACTTCTCCCCTCCCGGGGTTCCGTGCCCTCCGCGTGCCCATAAGGACGGGAAACCACGGTCAGCAGCGGTGCAACCCGACCCGCACGACCATCTCAGGAATCAGGCGTTTATGCCGGTCAGAGCCATCCAGTCCGTCCAGGCGCCGTCGCTTCCCAAGCCGAGAGTGCGAGTTCGATTCTCGTCACCCGCTCTTGCTGAAAGCCCCAGGTCAGCGGCCTGGGGCTTGTACTTTTGCCGCTACCTCGCTTGCCTTTTCGCACCCTTATCACACCCGAAGATTGGGCACACGGAGGGCACGAGGGCTTGACGGAGGCCACACGCGCACCACTCGTCATGCCGCAGTGCGCCGCTGACCTGCGGTTTCACGCGGCGCATGGCGAGATTCGAGTAGGGAAGCCCTCAGCCTGCCGCTCCCCGAGGAACGCTGTTGGGTTCGATGCACAGCGCCACCCGAAGCCTGTGCAGCCGACTACGCTGCCGCGCTGCCCTGATCACCGCTCGCCGGCATACGCACCGTGTGATCCCCGAAATCGGCAACCAAGTCCAGTCGGCCGCCGAGTGCCTCGACATAGCGCGCGACGACATCGAGAGTGGCGACCTCGCCGTGCTCAATCTGGGACACGCGGGCAATACTCACCCCCATGCGGGCCGCGACGTCCTTCTGTGCCAGCCCGTACTGCTTGCGCGCCTCAGCCAGTTGGTGCCCACGGGCTTCCGACAGCAGGCGACGCGATCCAGCTTCCACTTCGGCAGGATCCACGCCAGCCGAGTACAGCTCCTGTTCCAGGGTCTCCCAGTCCTGCGGGGCCTTCTTGGGCATACCCACTCCTCAATCCTCCGTGTCGCCGGTGTAGTCGCGGTAGAGCTGTTCAGCCAGGGGAATGTTGTCGCGGTACCAGCGCTCCCAGTTTCCAGCCTTGTCGCCTCCGAGGAGCAGGAGGGCCGAACGCGTCGGGTCGAAGGCGAAGATGACCCGGATCTCGGACCGACCGCCCGATCCCGGCCGCAGCTCCTTCAGGTGATGCAGTTCCGATCCCTTGAGCCGGTCCACGAGAGGGCGCCCCAGAGTGGGACCCGTCTCACGCAGGGCGGCAACAGCCTGGGCGACCTGAGTGGCTGAGCCGAGATCTTGCTTGATCATCTGCCTGAACCATTCCGCGTACTCATCGGTGACCTCGATCGCCCAACTCAAGACGGCTCCCCTCGACGCCAGCACTACAGTTTAAGGCTTTCCTTAAATCGCAGCAAGCGGCGCCAGCTCTGATCACCTTTGTCAGAGCCACCCTCCACGCCTGAAGTCCCAAGCACCCGTCCAGGCCAGTGATGCGAACGTGATCACGATCGGCCCGCGTCCAGGCAAGCGGAGCAGACCAGCCCGCCAACAATCAGAAGACGATCTCTCTCCCTCCAGGCAGCGACGACCAAGCTCAGGAACGACAAGTACGCGGTATCGACGCACCGGGCTCGCCGTCTCCGGCCGGGAGAACCTGAACCGCATCCGCAGGTACAGAGAAGGCGTCGCCCGATGCGGGGTCCCACAGTGTCACCTGCCCACCGACTACGCCGAACGAGCCGTACACCTGCTCAGGGGCCAACCGGTGTCCGTACAAAGGAAGTTCGTTCATGGCATCGACGGGGGTCACGCAGACCGGTTGGGGATTGGCGCCGAAGTAGTGATCGGGTGCTCGGCCCGATCGCCACTGCCGTACCGCCGTATCGCCCGCCGCCTCGGCTCTGTCCAGCACAGTCCAGATCCACGCCAAGGTGAGCACCATGGCCCCGGTCAGGGCGACGACTGGCAGGAACAGGCGCAGAGCGTGGACGCGGAAGAGAGGCCGCAGATAGCCCCAACAGGCCAGGAAGACGAGTGTCAGTGCTGCCGAGATCCCCAGCACGTACACAGAGGCGAGGAATTGCCAAACCTCAGCAACATCCATCTCCTCCGTGCGGACATGAAACGCGGCACCGTAGGAGGTGAAGAGCACAGGCCCCAGCCCGCCAAGTGCTGGAACAGCCAGCGGCAGCAGGGCCACAAACGCCGCCACCAGGAACGGCCTCCGGCTCCCAGCACGGGCCAGTTGTCGAATGCCATCCGTGACGAACACCGCACCTGCCAGAAGAAGATGCGTACCGAGAACTGCAGCGGGACCAAAAGCCTGGGTCTCAATGGCGGTGACCGCGAGGAGCCCTCCGCTGGTCACTAGCGCTGCCAGCCCTGCGTGCCGCCACTGCCGCCGTTGAACGACCACTTCTTGGTCTGGCAGGGTGCCTCCCCCGTTCCCGGTTGTCGAGTGACGACCATCCTGCCCGGGCAGGGAGGCACGGCGCTGGCGGGCGGTGGTACGAAGTCGACGTACCAAGGGAAGCATGATCGTTGCGCACCACCAGGTGAGCAGCGCCCAGGCCACGGCCGTCGGCAGAGCCAGCCATCAGGGGCCTGAAATCATCGGAATACCGAGCACACCCGCCGCCCAACTGAGCGCCACCCCCTTCAGCACCCTCCGGCGGCTTTCTGTCACCCCGGTCCGGGGCAGTCCGTCATGAGCCCGCTCCCGACGCGGGAACGGCGGACGTACCCGGCCCTGACCGGCGCGCTGCTGGGCCTCCTCGTAGGAGCCGAACAGCACCGTCCCGGTGTCGTGGAATCCCATACACCTCCCCTTGTCAAACAACCACCGGACCACGGGCTTGGGATGTGTGCTGGGGGGTGCGCAGACGAACCAGTGCGGCTCCTGACGGCGCTGCCCCCGCAGCATTCGCGCGCTCACCGGCCGCAGATCCAGATCGGCATCGTCCGCCAGGTCCTTGACCTCCTGGACAGCCCATCGCTCCGGTCGACGTCCGGCATCAGGCCTGACGGGGACACCAAGGGTGTAGGCCGAGTTCCGGACCGTTTCATCCTGGATGAGTCGGCCCGGGGTGCGATCCGCCGGGTACCTCTCCTCTTGAGCGTCCCATATCTCCCAGCCCATTTCCTCGAACAACTCACGTGCCTTCCTCCGGTGTTCGAGCTGCCCGGTGAGCGCCACCTCAACCTTCACGGTGAGCAGCACACCTCCGCGCCCCTGCCCCTGTTGCGTCCGCACGAGCCCCTCCATTCCCTTTCGCGACGAGACTTGGATGCTCCCCGTCAAGCCGAGGCTTCAAGGATTGATCCGTAGCTCCCAGGGAGACTTCTGGATCGAACACCGCGTCCAAGCGCTCCCCCAAAGGCGACGGAGCGCCTGCGAACTGGTACCACGGCGGTGATCCAAGCGGCAGCGGCCGGAGCGCGCAGCATCGAGCGGAAGGACAATGAGGGGCCGTGAACCCCGCAGAGATCGCCGAGTACGACCAGCACTCAGACCAGCTGAGCCGTCTGACCGCGGTCACGTCCACGGACGTGACCCTGACCGCTCTCTTCACCGACTACGCAAAAGCCATCCCACCGACTTGGCCGGCCGCCCGGCAGTGTCGTGCCCAGAGCGTGCCCATCGGAGCGGCAACCACGGTCAACAGCGGCGCGATCCGACCCGCGCAGCGACGGATGTACAACGAATCCGCGCAGGTCAACGCTCGTGCAGCCGCCCAAGCGCCGTCGCTTCCCAAGCTGAGAGTGCGAGTTCGATTCTCGTCACCCGCTCCAGAATCTGCCCCCAGGTCAGCGGCCTGGGGGTTGTTTGTTGTCTGGTCCAATTCGGGGGGTGGCGTGCCCTCCGCGTGCCCTAAGTGCAGGCGGGAGGCGCCGTCGGAGTCTCCTCGGGGACAGTTGCGCCCAACCTGGTTCAACCTGGTTCCCGTCAGCCGACGGCGACTGTGTGCCGGTGGATCGGGCCCGTGTCCCGGCTGAGCGGCAGTCCCGTTCCCTCATGTCATCTTGACGACGACCTTGCCGGCCTTCGCACGCCCCCTGCTTCGACGTACTCCAGCATTTCTCGTGCCGACTCGAACGGGAACACCGTGTCGACGACGGGGTCGGATCCTGCCCGCCTCGATGAGATGGGCGAGCTCGCGCAGCTGATCCCCGCTGGCCTTCATGAACAGGAACGAGTACGTCACGTTGCGACGCCGGGCGCTTCGCCGGATCCGGAAACTCAGCGCGGACATCACCAGCCGGACGATCGGATTCGCTCCCAGCTCCCTGGCGAAAGCGGCGTCGGGAGGGCCCGCGACACCACAACTTGCGGAGGGTGTACAGGAGTTCGTCGCCGCCGTGGCCGATGCGCAGGTAGGCGAGGTCGGGCGGGGTGGGGCTCGCGCGAGTGCCGGATGCAGCTCGTGGGTGTCGCTCTCAGCGATGTCGTTGAACGGGTTTCCGGGAAGGCCCCGGAAGCCGGTGCGGTCGGCGTCGATCTCGGCTGCCGGAGCGGTGGCGACCTCGACGGTGGAGCGGATGCGGTTGTCGAGGGACCCGCCGAACCCTGTTCCCTGTTCCCTGTTCCCTGCTCCCTGCTCCCTGCTCCCTGTTCCGGGTTCCCTGTTCGAGCCGGCCGGCCCCCTGATCGATACGCGGGCGGCGTCTCAGGCGTGCTGCTCGGCATCCAGTAGTGCGAGGGCGTTGTGGATGCCCTGTTCGAGGAGTTGGTCGGCGAGTTGCCGGTCGGTCAGGGCGCGGGAGAGTTGGAGCGTCCCGGCCATCACGCCGAGGAGGCCGAGTGCCTTCAGGCGTGCCGACGGCGGATCGTGGGGTGCCAGGCGGGCGGCGAAGCCGTCGATGAGGGTCAGCGCGCCGTCGGTGTAGGCCTTCCGGGTGGGGTCCGTGGAGCGTGCGATCTCGTCGAGGAGAGCGGCGTTGGGGCAGCCGTCCTCGACGTTGTCGCGCTGCTCGGTGGAGAAGTACCAGCGAATCACCTGTTCGAGTCCGGCACGGCCGGGCGCCGCCTGCGCGACGATGTTCTCGTGCTGTGCGCGCATCTGGTCGGCGACCGCGGTGGCGACGAGTTCGTCCTTGGACGCGAAGTAGGCGTAGAAGGTGCCGTTGGTCAGGCCCGCGTCCTTCATGAGCGTGGCGACTCCGGAGCCGTCGATGCCGTCCCGCTTGAGCCGGCGGCCGGCCGTCTCGACGATCCGCTGCCTTGTCTCCTGCTTGTGTTCTTTCGTGTACCGCACGAGGCGTTCCTCCATCGCGGCCGGGGCTTGCGCTCCGGATACGCTCCGACGTGGTGTTCGCGGCGCGGACACCCCTGACGCCGGACCGGGATGTCAGGCGGGCATCCGGTTGAATTTGCGGATGCCTTTGTCGAAGGTGGTGGCGGGGGCGAAGCGGCGCAGCGTCCTCATGCGGGTGGCGAGGGGGCCGGCCGCGTAGCGCAGCTTCGGCTTCCTGTCGGTGGCCGCGGTGACGATCACCTTGGCGACGACGGCGGGGTCGTCGCCGGCCTTCATCGCATCCGCGATCACCTCGTCGAAGACGCGCCGTCGCTCCGCGTACAGAGGCAGCGGGGTGTCGGGCTGTGCGGCGTTGGTGTCGAAGCTGGTCTTGGTATAGGCGGGCTCGACGAGGAGGACGCGGATGCCGTGTTCGCGGACCTCGTGGTCCAGGGACTCCGAGTAGCCCTCGACGGCGTGTTTCGCGGCGACGTAGAGCGCCATGTAGGGCTGGGGGACCAGGCCCAGGACGGACGAGATATTGATGACGCGTCCGCCGCCCCGGGCGCGCATGTGCGGCAGGACGGCCTTCGTCATACGGATGACACCGAGGACGTTGACGTTCAGGACGTTCTGGGCCTGGGCGACGGAGTTCTCCTCGACGGCGCCCGCCGAGCCGATGCCCGCGTTGTTGACCAGGACGTCGACGCGTCCGAACCGGGCGATCACCTCTCCCACCGCGGCGGTGGCCGAGTCGTCGCTGCCCACGTCGAGATCGAGGTACGTCACACCGGCGGGCGGGGTGAGTCCGGAGGTCTTGCGGCCGGTTCCGATCACCTCGAAACCCGCCGCGACGAAGGCGCGGGCCGTCTCCTTGCCGATCCCGGATGAGGCACCTGTCACGAGCGCCACCGGCCGAGTTGTCGCCATCACGGACTCCCTTTGATCGTCTTACGGTCGTATGTCTTACGTTCGTACGACCATACGGTGGTCGTGGGTCGATGGCAAGTGGTCACGTCCGGTGCTCCGGCCGGCTCCACCGAACCGACGGCGCTCGGCGACGAGCGGTCGCCGTTTCACGACACGGTCGCCGCCGATACAGATCTCCGGTCGCTCGGCGCCGACACTGCGGAGAGCGACCGGAGACCGGTGGGGCACGGCACCGCTGCATCACGATCGGCGAGGGGGCTGCCGTTGTGGGAGTTGAGAGTGCGGTCAGGCGGCGAAGGAGGCGAGCAGTTCGTTGTACCGCTTGGCGGCGGTGGCCAGGTCCTCGTCGGAGAGGCCGAATGCCGTGCCGTACAGCTTGACCATCGGCTGGATGTCGAACTGGCACAGCCGCAGGGTGGCGTGCCAGTTGCTGAGGAGGGTCTCGATGGTGGCCTGGTTGGCGCCTTCGGGGGTGTAGTGGTCGGCGGTGACGGCGACGACGGCCTTCTTGCCGGCCAGTCGCGAGGCGGAGCCGTCCATGGTGAAGGCCCAGCCGAGGGTGAAGACCTTGTCCTGCCACTGCTTCAGCAGCGGGGTGGTGTTGTACCAGAACACCGGGTGCTGGAAGACGATCACGTCGTGTTCGGCCAGCAGCGCCTGCTCGGCGGCGACGTCGATCCGGAAGTCGGGGTAGGCGGCGTAGAGGTCGTGCACGGTGACATGGGCCAGATCGCGGACGGCGTCCACGAGCGCCGCGTTGGCCTTCGACCGGGACAGGCCGGGGTGACCTACGACAAGGAGAACCTTGGACTTGACGAGGGACCTTTTCAGTGATCAGTGAAGTGGGTGAACGAATGCGGGTCGGTCGGGCGTGACGGGTCAGCAGGTCGCCGGGCGTCAGTCAGGTCAGCGGTCGATGCTCGCCATGTTGGCCTCGTCGTGGCGCTCGCCCGCGGCCGGTGTGAGGTTGTTGAGGCGGTCGAGCTGAGCGGCGCTGAGTTCGACGGCGTCGGCGGCGGTGTTCTCTTCCACGCGCGCAACCCGCCGGGTGCCGGGGATGGGGGCGATGTCGTCGCCGCGGGTCAGCAGCCAGGCCAGCGCGGTCTGGGCCGGTGTGGCTCCGATCTCGGCGCCGATGGCCTGTACTTCGTCGACGATGCGCAGGTTGCGCCGGAAGTTCTCGCCGGTGAAGCGCGGGTTGGTCTTGCGCCAGTCGTCGTCGGTGAAGTCGTCGACGGTGCGGATCTGCCCGGTCAGCAGGCCGTGGCCGAGAGGCGAGTAGGGCACGAACCCGATGCCCAACTCGCGCAGCAGCGGAAGGATTTCGGCCTCGACGTCGCGGGTCCACAGGGAGTATTCGGTCTGTAGCGCGGCCACCGGATGCACGGCGTGCGCCCGGCGGATCGTCTCGGGGCCGGCCTCGGAGAGGCCGATGTGGCGCACCTTGCCCTCGGCGACCAGCTCGGCCAGCGCGCCGATGGTCTCCTCGATGGGCGTGTTCGGGTCGACGCGGTGCTGGTAGTAGAGGTCGATGTGGTCGGTGCCGAGCCGCAGGAGCGAGCCTTCGACCGCGGTCTTCACGTTGCCGGCGCTGCTGTCGATGACGCCGCGACCGTCGCCGGCGTGGGAGACGAGGCCGAACTTCGTGGCCACGACGACGTCGTCGCGCCGACCCTTGATGGCCTTGCCGACGATCTCCTCGCTGTGGAAGGGGCCGTAGATCTCGGCGGTGTCGATATGGGTGACCCCGAGGTCCAGCGCCCGGTGGATGGTGCGGACCGACTCGGCGTCGTCGAGTCCTCCGCCCGTGGTGTAGGTGCCGGCCATGGTCATGGCTCCCAGGCCGATTCGGGAGACATCGAGCCCGCCCAGTGATATGTGCTTCATCAGGTACTCCTTGTCGTGACGGCCATCCGGCCGGTCGGTGGGCATGGTCAGGGGGGTGTGCCACCAGGTGGTGGGCCGTGCTGGTGTGGTCCGCGCTGGTGTGGTCCGCGCGGCGCCGGCACGGTGCCGTTGCCCGGTGGCGGCTCAGCGCCGTGGGCGCACCCGGCGGCTTCCGGCCTCGGCCGGGGAATGGTGCTCAGGCGTGGGCGTCGTCGTAGGCCAGGCTGTCGCCCAGTTCGCGGGATGCCTCGGCCTGGGCGAGGAGTTCCCTCGCCTTGGCCTCGGCGGCCTCGATGGCGTCCGCGCCGGCGACGAAGCGCGGCATCGGCTTGTCCTGGCCGGCGATGGTGAGCAGGGCGCGGGCGAGCTTGGCGGGGTCGCCGGGCTGCTTGCCGTTCATGCCCTTCATGCCCTCGATCCTGGGGATGGTGCGCGGGGCGTAGTCGTCGATGGACAGCTCGGGCCAGTTGGTGGAGCCGTCCACGAGGAGTTCGGTGCGGAAGTAGCCGGGCTCCACGATCGTGGTGTGGATGTCGTAGGGCTGCACGTCGTGGCGCAGGGACTCCATCCAGCCCTCTTCCGCGAACTTGGAGGCGGCGTAGGCGGAGGTGAACTCCATGCCGACCAGTCCGGCGGTCGAGGTGATGGTGATGACGTGGCCGGCACGTTGCTTGCGCATGATCGGCAGGACGGCGCGGGTGACGTTCATCGGGCCGAAGAGGTTGGTCTCGAACTGCCGGCGCATCTGCGCGGGCGAGATCTCCTCGAAGTAGCCGGTGAAGAGGTTCCCGGCGTTGTTGATCAGGACGTCGATGCGGCCGAAGCGGTCGACGGCTGCCTGCGCGGCAGCTTCGGCGTCCGCCGGGCTGGTGACGTCGAGCCTGGTGGCCAGCAGGTTGTCGTACGGTCCGCCGAGGGTCTTCTCGACCTCGTCGGGGCGGCGGCCGGTGGCGACGACCTGGTGGCCTGCGGCGAGGGCCTCGCGGGCGATGTCCGTGCCGAGACCGCGTCCGGCACCGGTGACGAGAATGACCTTGCTCATGGGGGGTTCCTTTCAGGCGCCGTGATCCGGCATCCGCTGTCTGCGGGGTGATGCGCACAGCGCCGCGGAGGGGGCTGGGACCGGCGGCACGAGCGCCGTCCGTCCGGACGGTTCACACCGCCGTGGGCGGTGCACCACCGACAAAACCGCCTGTGACGCGTGTGTGGGAGTCCCTGCTGAGGGGGTCACTGACAGGGACCCCCACCCCCGGCGGAAGCGCTCGTAGAGTGAAACGCATGGCAGGCAGAAACGACCCACAAGGCACCAACCGCGACATACGCGACGGTTTCCGCGCGGAGATCCGGGAATTCCTCGGCACGCGCCGGGCCAGGGTCACCCCCGAACAGGCCGGACTGCCCCTCTACGGCGGAGAGCGCCGACGGGTCACCGGGCTGCGCCGCGAGGAGGTCGCCCTCCTCGCGGGCATCTCCAGCGAGTACTACACCCGGCTGGAGCGCGGCAACGCCACCGGCGTCTCCGAGAGCGTCATCGACGGCATCGCGCAAGCACTCCAGCTCGACGAGGCCGAACGCATCCACCTGCTCGACCTCCTGCGCGGCGCCGGCACGTCCCGCCCGCCCCGCCGCCGCCCGGCCCAGCAGCGCGTGCGGCCCACGGTGCAACGCGTCCTCGACTCGATGGCCGGCACACCCGCGTTCGTCCTCGGCGGACGCGGGGACATCCTGGCCGCCAACCACCTCGGGCGCGCCCTGTTCTCCCCCGTCTACGCCGACCCGGCACGGCCGCCGAACAACGCCCGGTTCGTCTTCCTCAGCCCGCACGCGACCGAGTTCTTCCGCCACTGGGACGAAGTCGCGGGCGACACCGTCGCCATGCTGCGCGCCGAAGCCGGCCGCGACCTCTACGACCGGCGGCTGACGGACCTGATCGGGGAACTGTCCACCCGCAGCGAGGAATTCCGTCGCCGCTGGGCCGCCCACAACGTCCGGATGCACACCACCGGCGTGAAGCTCCTCCACCACCCGGTCGTCGGCGACCTCGACCTGCCCTTCGAGACCTTCCCGCTCCCCGACGGCCCCAGCCAGTTCCTCCTCACCTACACCCCCGAGCCCCACTCGCCCACCCAGGACGCCCTGAACCTGCTGGCCAGCTGGGCCGCCACCGACGACGGCGTCGAGCGGCCCGCGCCGGCCGACGACTCCCAGCCCGCCGACCCGGCCGAGACACCCGACTGACCGACGAGCCACGCGAGTCGAACTGCGGCACCTTCTGCCGAGCGGTGGCAGCATCCGCTACCCCTATCGAGGCCAGGACAGCGCGGCGCGGGGCCACTTCACGAGGCAGAGACCGCCGATCCATGGATAAACCTTCCTCTCCCGCCCCTGCGCGGGTGCTCCTACGGTCGGAGGCCGCGGGCGCTCACCGGCCCGCCGTACCGAAGGAGCAAGGCCCTCATGAAGACGACCGGAAACACGATCCTGATCACCGGCGGAACCTCGGGCATCGGCCTCGGTCTGGCCCTGCGTCTGCACGAGGCCGGCAACAAGGTGGTCGTCGCCGGCCGGCGCAAGGAACTCCTCGACGAGATCACGGCCGAGCACCCGGGCATCGACGGTCTCGTCCTCGACGTCGCGGACCCGGACTCGATCGCCCATGCCCGCAAGACCGTGGCGGCGAGCCACCCGGGGCTGAACGTCCTGGTCAACAACGCCGGCATCATGCTGCTGGAGAACCTCCTCGACCCGGCCGGACTCCCGGTCGCCGAGGACCACGTCGCGACCAATCTGCTCGGCACGATCCGGATGACGTACGCCTTCCTGCCCCTGCTGGTGGGCAAGGACGACGCGGTCGTCATGAACGTCACCTCCGCGCTGGCGTTCGTACCCTTCCCGAGCACCCCGACCTACAGCGCGACCAAGGCCGCGCTGCACTCCTTCTCCGAGAGCCTGCGCATCCAGCTCGCCGGTGCCGACGCCGGCGTCCAGGTGATCGAGGTGGTCCCGCCGGGCGTGCGAACGACCCTGCTGGGCCAGCAGGACAGCGACCAGTCCATGCCGCTGGACGACTTCCTCAGCGAGACCCTCGACCTGCTGCGCGAGAAGCCCGACGCGAAGGAGCTCGTCGTCGAGCGAGCCGGGTTCATCCGCGACGCGGTGGCCAACGGCTCCTACGACGACGTTCTCGCCATGATCAGCGGCAGTTGACAGACCTGGAAGACCGACGCGGAACAACAGCACGCGGGCGGGTCCTGCGTCTTCGGCCTCGCCGTACGAGGGGTTTTGCGCGGATGGGAGCGGATGGGAGGCGAGTGCTCAGCCATGGATCGGCGGTCTCTGGATAGCCGGTCGGGATGCGGCGAGGATGGGGGGCATGGACAAGAAGGAACTGGCGGAATTCCTGCGTCACCGGCGTGAGATGTTGCGGCCCCGCGACGTCGGGCTGGTCGAGGGGCCGCGCAGGCGTACGCAGGGGCTGCGCCGCGAGGAGGTCGCGCAGCTCGCCGGCATGTCCACCGACTACTACGCTCGGCTGGAACAGCAGCGTGCTCCACAGCCCTCCGTCCAGATCACCGCGGCTCTCGCCCGGGCGCTGCGGCTGTCCCTGGACGAGCGCGACCATCTCTTCGTGCTCATCGGCCACAACGCCCCGGCCCGCTTCCACCGCTCCGAACACGTCAGCCCGACCCTGATGCGGGTCCTGGACCGCCTGGACGACTCCCCGGCCATGGTGCAGACCGACCTGTTCGACACCCTCGCGATGAACCCCGTGGCCGTCGCCCTGCTCGGCGACCAGATGCGCCACACCGGTCTGGCCCGCAGCGGCTACTACCGCTGGTTCATGGACCCGGCCGAGCGTCTGATGGTTCCCGAGGAGAACCACGAACGCCACGGCCGCGCCCAGGCAGCACGCCTGCGGGCCGCGCTGACAGCCGGCAGCGACACCCCCCGGGCCGCCCTGATCCTCGCCGAACTCCAGGAACACAGCCCCGAGTTCGTCCGCATGTGGGAACTTCAGGAGGTCGCGCAGCGCTACGACGACTGCAAGACCGTCCTCCATCCCGAACTCGGCCGCATCGACGTCGACGCCCAACTCCTGTACACCGAGAACCGCGCCCAGACCCTGGTGGTGCTGACCACCCGCCCCGGCACGGAGAGCCACAGCAAACTCGAACTGCTCTCCGTCCTCGGACACCAACAGCTCACCCCCTGACGTCCTGGACCGGGGACCGGGCCGGGCTCCGCGCGCAGGCCGCCCATTTGACCGGATGCCGCCTCCGTTTTACTCTCGAACATATACGGAGGCAGCATCCGTTTTTATGCGGCCGAAGAGTCACGGCAGGCAGGAGGGCGCATGAGCGCCGGTGAGCAGCGGGGACGCAAGCCCCGCGCGGACGTCCAGCGCAACCGCGCGGCCCTTCTGGAGACCGCGCAGCGTCACTTCCTGCGGCACGGGGTCGGCACCTCCCTTGAGGCGGTGGCCAAGGAGGCAGGCGTCGGGCCCGCCACTCTGTACCGGCACTTCCCCACCCGTGAAGCGCTGCTGGCGGCCGTGCTGCAGACGCGCTCCGAAGAACTGGTGGCCCGCCAGGCGGACATCGAGCGGCTCGGCGACCCGGCCGAGGCGCTGGAGCAGTGGCTGCGGGCGATGGAGGAGTACTTCAGCGCCTTCAGCGGGCTCCCGGACCCGCTCATGGCCGCGGCCCGGGCGCAGGAGCCGGACAATCCGCTCACGATTCCCTGCGACATCCTCATCTCCGCCACCGATCAGTACGTGCGAGCCGCACAGGTCGCGGGGCGCGTGCGCAAGTCGGTGCGGGGGCACGACCTGTTTCTCGCGGCCTGTTCCGTCGCCTGGATCAAGGGCACCGGTACCGAGGAGGAGCCGCTCGACCGGCTCCGCACGCTCATCGCGAGCGGCTACCGCGAGCGGGACACCCAGGCGTAGACAGCCCGGCATCCCGCCCCAGCCATCGCATCGCGCTGCCCCCAGGGGCGGCACAACCTCTCAAGGGATGAATCATGAAAATTACTGTCATAGGTGCCGGTGCCATCGGCGGGAACCTCGCCGCCAAGCTCAGCGCGGCCGGTCACGACGTCCAGGTAGCCAGCGCCCGCGGCCCCGAGGCCGTCCGGGCGGAGGTGCTGGAGGCCGGGGCCCGCGCGGCGGACCTCGCCGACGCCGTCCAGGGCCGCGACGTCATCGTCCTGGCCATCCCCTTCGGGGTGGCGGGCCGGCTGGCGGACCTGTTCGCGGCGGTGCCCGACGAGACGGTGGTCATCGACACCGCGAACTACTACCCCGGCATGCTCAGCGAGCCGGTCGAGGCGGTGGACGACGGCCAGGTGGAGAGCGTGTACACCGCCGGGCTGCTCGGCCGCCCCGTGGTCAAGGCGTGGAACGCCGCGCTGGCCGAAACCCAGCGGACCAAGGGTGTTCCGGCCGGAACACCCGGCCGCCTCGCCATCCCCGTCGCGGGCGACTCCGAGGAGGCGCGGAAGGTGGCCATGAGCCTGGTGGACGACACCGGCTTCGACCCCTACGACGCCGGCACACTGGCCGACTCCTGGCGCCAGCAGCCCAACGGCCCCGCCTACTGCACCGAGCTGACCCTGGACGAGCTGCCGGCGGCCCTGGCCGCGGCCGACCGCGCCAAGGACGCGGCCATCCGCGACAGCCTCCCGGAACGCTTCGCCGCCCTCCCGGCCAACCCCACCGTCGACGACGTCGTCGAGATGAACCGCGCCGCCCACCGCTGAGTCACCCGAGGGCGTTCCAGAACGCGCAGTGGTGGCGGGACTCCGCCGTAGGGGTGGGGGCGATGTGGTCCGGTGCGAGGGAGAGGACGGCCTGCCGGGGCCAGTGCGGTGATGACGGGCCGTTCGGGTCGGTGGTGCGGGCGAAGCGGGTCCAGTAGTCGATCATGGTGTCGGCCAGCCGGTGCTGTGCCGGGGTCAGGTCGCGGGGGCGGCCGCCCAGGTCGAACAGGTACGGCAGTTCGCTCGCGTGTGGTGCGCCGAGCGGGAACGGCGGGGTGCCGGAGGTGAGCGGTGGGGCGTGCTCGTCGGCGAACTCGTAGCGCCAGGTGAGTACTTGGGCGCTGCGCAGGGCCGCGTCGGTGCCTGCCGTCGGGCAGGCGAAGTTCGCGTCGCCGATGACCGCGCCGAACACCGGGCCTCCGTCGGCGCGGTGCACCGGGTACTCGCGGACGATCGCCTCGGCCTGCCCCGGGGAGGGGAAGAAGGCGGACACGACGTCGGGCCAGGTGTCGGGGGTGACGGGGTTGCCGGCCTGGATGATCCCGGCGGCCCAGCCGTTGCCCTCGTCGTGGTTGTTGCCGATGAGCACGGGGACGTGGTGGAAGCGGCCGGCGGTGATCGCCGCCGCGGGGTCGGCGGGCAGCAACGGAGTTGCGTAGGCGGGCTGTTGGTCGGTGTCCTGGGCCGCGAGCAGGCGCGGGACGCTCACGCGTCGTAGGCACGCCAGGACGTCGTGGGCGGAGCGGCAGCCGACTTTTGCCGCGAGGTCCGTGCCCGTGGCGCGCGCCGTGGACAGGGGGACGGAGGACGGGGCGAAGGGCCGGTCGGGGCGACCGGTGCACGGGCCGCTCTCGATGATCGCCCGGTCGAAGAGGCCCGCGGCGGCGGGTGCGGCGAGCTGGGCGCAGACGGAGTAGCCGCCTGCGGACTCGCCTGCCAGTGTCACGTTGTGCGCGTCGCCGCCGAAGGCGCCGATCTCGGTGCGGACCCAGCGCAGTGCCGCCTGCTGGTCGGCCAGGCCGAAGGTGCCGGAGCCGGGCAGCCCGCTGTGCGCGAGGAAACCGAGGGCCCCGAGGCGGTAGTCGACGGTGACGACCACGACGTCGCCGCGGGTGGCCATGCGGTGGGCGTCGTAGGAACTGCCCGCTCCGGTGGTGAAGCCGCCGCCGTGCAGCCACACGATCACCGGCCGGGGGCGCGCGGGTCCCGCGCCGTCGGGCGTGGTGACGTTCAGGTGGAGACAGTCCTCGTCGGTGCTGCCGCCGGGTACCTCGCCGCCCGGCTGCGGGCAGGCGCTCGCGGGCCGGGTCGCGTCCCGTACCCCGGGCCAGGGGGTCGCGGGGCGGGGCGGTGCCCAGC
>NZ_JBXVPZ010000056.1:0-32281 GCF_057961495.1 Streptomyces sp. P5F9
CTCCCCCAACTCTCAACTTCGTTCGAGCCGGGGGGACCCCCATCGCCGCACCATCCAGCGCGAGGTCGACGACCGGCTCGCCGACATGCTCCTCGCCGGCGAACTGAACGCGGGCGACCAGGCCCGGGTCGACGCGAGCGACGGAACGATCGAGATCAGCGCACGCCAGGCGGCCGTGCACTAGCCGGGCCGCATTCGCATACCTCAGGGAGACAGGCATGAGCAGTTATCGAGTCGCGCAAGTGGGCGCGGCAGGCGGCGAGTTCACGATCGTCGAGCGGGACGTGCCGGAGCCGGGACCCGGCCATGTGCGGATCGCCGTGGAGGCCTGCGGGATCTGCCACAGCGACACCTTCTTCGTGAACGCCGGAGTACCGGGCGTACGGTTCCCGCTCGTCACCGGGCACGAGATCGCCGGACACATCGACGCGCTCGGCGAGGGCGCCTCGGACAGCGGCCGGCGGGTCGGCGACCGGGTCTCCGTCGGCTGGTTCGGCGGCAGCTGCGGCCACTGCACCCCGTGCAGGCAGGGCGACTTCATCGTCTGCGAGAACATGAAGGTGCCGGGCTGGGCCTACGACGGCGGATTCGCGGAGATGGCCGTGGTGCCGGTCGACGCGCTCGCCCGGATCCCCGACAGCCTGTCGGCGAGTGCCGCGGCGCCCATGGGGTGTGCGGGCGTGACCACGTTCAACGGGCTGCGGCGCAGCTCCGCGAAGCCGGGCGATCTGGTCGCCGTGCTCGGACTCGGTGGCCTCGGTCACCTGGGCGTGCAGTACGCGGTGGCCATGGGATTCGAGACCGTGGCGATCGCGCGGGGCGCCGAAAAGGCCGACTTCGCCAAGCAGTTGGGCGCGCACCACTACGTCGACAGCACGGCGGACACCGATGTCGCGGACGCGCTGAAGGCACTCGGCGGCGCCAAGGTCGTGCTGGCCACGGCGGGCAACTCCGACGCCGCCACGGCGACCGTGGAGGGGCTGCGGCCCCGCGGCGAGCTGGTGGTCATCGGAGCGGACACCGCGCCGTTGGGGATCAGCCCGCTTCAACTGCTCATGAGCGCCAAGGTAGTTCGGGGTCATCCCTCCGGCACCGCGCAGGACGTGCAGGACACGCTGGCCTTCAGCGCCCTGCACAACATCCGCCCGATGGTGGAGACCGTCCCCCTGGACCAGGCCGGCGAGGCCTACGAGCGGATGCTGTCCGGCGCCGCGCGCTTCCGGATGGTGCTCATGCCATGACCGAGGCCAGCCGCCGGTAGGAGTCCAGCAGGGCCTCGCGGTCGTAGGTGCTGGTGGTGACGAGGACCTCGTCGGCCACCGTCTCCTTCAGTACCGTCTCCAGCTCGTGGGCCACCTGTTCCTCGGTGCCCGCGAGCTGCCCGGTGAGCCCGGCCTCGTAAAAGCCGAACTCCTTGTCGGTCATGGGCAGTTGCTCCACGCGCTCGGCGGGTGGCAGCGGCGGGAAGGTGCCGTGGGTGCGCGAGTACGCCATCGACCAGGCCTCCGGGACGAGCAGGCGCCGGGCCGCCTCGGGGGTGGCGGCCACCGCGATCGTGCCCGAGATGACGACATACGGCTGCGCGGCCCACGGGGAGGGGCGGAAGCGGGCGCGGTAGTGGTCGATGCCGCGCCGCATCTTGTCGCGGTTGCGGAGGTCGCCGATGACCATCGGCAGGCCCGCGCGGGCCGCGATGTCGGCGCCCTCGCCCATCGCGAGCACGAACGGCGGGACGCTCAGGCCCTCGGAGGGCCGCGCGTGTGCGCCGGTGGGTGAGGTGCCGCGGAACCAGTCGAGGAGTTCGTCGAGTTGCCCGGCGAAGTCGTCGGCGTCGTCCTTGTCGCGGCCCAGCGCCTTGCGCACGCCGCCGGTGAAGCCGACCGAGCGGCCGAGTCCCATGTCGATCCGGCCCGGGAACAGCGACTCCAGCACCCCGAACTGCTCGGCCACGACCAGGGGTTGGTGATTGGGCAGCATCACCCCGCCCGTCCCGACCCGGATGCTCCGGGTCGCCGAGCCCACGGCGGCGGCCAGCACGGTCGGCGCGGAACCGGCGACGCCGGGCACGCCGTGGTGCTCCGACACCCAGAACCGGTGATAGCCCAGCTCCTCCACCTCCCGCGCGAGCCGCACGGTGTCGCGCAGCGCCTCGGCGGGCGGATGCCCCTCGCGGGTGCGGGACCGGTCGAGGACGGAGAAGGGGGTCGAGGCGATCACTGAGCTCACGTTCGTTTCAACGCCGGGGAGGCTCCGGCATTCCCGGCGTGGGGTGGGCCTCTCACCGCCGGGACCGGACGCGTGCGTCCCGGGGCGGGTCGATGAACTGCAGTTCCAGCGTGACGGGCGGCGCGGCCATGCCCGGTCCGCCCGCCGCCGCCCACTCCAGGACTTCCTCCGTGCAGTCGTCGTCCATCGCGAACCCGACCCAGGCCGGCCGCCCACCGGCCCGGCGCCCCGCGGCCGACGGCTGGACGACGATCACGTTGGCCTGGTCGCAGGGGCCCAGGCAGTCCGTCGTACGCACGGCGAAACCGTGCTCGGCGGCACCCGCGCGCAGCCGTTCCAGCTGCCAGGCGTGGTCCGTGCCGGGGTGTTTGCGCGGGTCGCCGCAGCAGCAGCCCCGGCAGACGACCAGGGTGCAGGGCCGCTCGCGGGCGGCGCCGATCAGGAACGTACGGGGGGCGGGAGTGGCGGCAGACATGTGAGAAGCATGAGGCCAGGGCCTCGGGCGGTCGTTGCCGGGGTGCGGGCTCTGTCTAGGGTGGGCGTGTGATCGCCGACAACAAGCGCCCGCCGCTCGCCGTGTTCGACCTCGACAACACCCTCGCCGACACGGCGCACCGGCAACCGTTCCTGGAGCAGAGGCCGCGCGACTGGGACGGCTTCTTCGGTGCCGCGCCGCAGGACCCGCCGTTGGCGGAGGGCATCGCGCTCGCGCTGGAGTACGCCGAGGAGTGCGAGGTCGTCTATCTGACCGGGCGGCCCGAACGCTGCCGGCGCGACACGCTCGCCTGGCTCGCCGCGCAGGGGCTGCCCGAGGGGCGGGTCCTCATGCGGCGCAACGACGATCGCAGGCCCGCCCGGCGCACCAAGCTGGAGAAGCTCAAGCAGCTTGCCCGCGACCGCGACATCCGGGTCCTCGTGGACGACGACGAGCTGGTCTGCGACGACGCCGAACGGGCCGGGTTCAGGGTCGTACGGGCCCGCTGGACCGCCCCCTCCGCCGCCCTGGAGGCGGCACAGGAGGGGGAGGGCCGGACCTGAGGGCCTCTCGTCCTTACGGAGGTCAGTCCTCGTCCTCGATGCGGAAGCCGACCTTCAGGCCGACCTGGAAGTGCTCGATCTGCCCGTTCTCGATCTGGCCCCTGACCTGGGTCACCTCGAACCAGTCCAGGCCGCGCAGGGTCTGCGCGGCGCGGGCGACGCCGTTGCGGATGGCCTGGTCGATGCCCTCGTGAGAGGTGCCGACGATCTCGGTGACCCGGTACGTGTGCTCGGACATGCGGGTACTCCTCTCGGCCGTGACGGGCGCGTCACGCGTTACTCCACCGTGCCCCAAGGCGCGGCAGTGCGCGAGACGGCCCGTCACCGGTCGTCAGCGCACCACGCTCAGTGACAGCGCGAAACGTCCTTCCCGGTCGGTCCACCAGTGGGCCAACTCCAGCCCGGTCGCCGCCAGTTCGGACCGCACGCCCTCCTTGCGGAACTTCGCCGAGATCTCGGTGCGGAGTTCCTCGCCGGCCGCGAAGTCGACGGCGAGATCGAGCGCGGGGATCTTCACGGTCTGGTCCGCGCGGGAGCGCAGCCGCATCTCGATCCACTCGTTGTCGGCGTCCCAGAGGGCGACGTGGTCGAAGGCGCCGGCGTCGAAATCGGCGCCGAGTTCCCGGTCGACCACGGTCAGGACGTTCTTGTTGAACGCGGCCGTCACCCCGGCCGCGTCGTCGTACGCCCTGACCAGGACCTGCTCGTCCTTGACCAGGTCCGTGCCGAGCAGCAGCGCGTCGCCGGGGGAGAGGAGTGAGCGCAGGCCGGCGAAGAACGTGGCGCGTTCCGCCGGGAGCAGGTTGCCGATCGTGCCGCCGAGGAACGCCAGCAGCCGGGGTCCCGGTGTCGCCGGCAGGGTGAGGTCACCGGTGAAGTCGGCGATCAGGGCGTGCACGTCGAGACCCGGGCGCTCCTCGATGAGGGCGTGCCCGGCCTGCGTGAGCGCGCTCTCGCTGACGTCGACGGGTACGTACACGGCCAGGCCGGTGAGCGCGTCCAGCAGGTGGCGCGTCTTGTCCGAGGAGCCGGAGCCCAGCTCGACGAGCGTGCGGGCGCCGGTCGCGGCGGCGATCTCGGCCGCGCGGTCGACGAGGATCTCCCGCTCGGCGCGCGTCGGGTAGTACTCGGGCAACTCGGTGATCTGCTCGAAGAGTTCGCTGCCGTGGGCGTCGTAGAACCACTTCGGCGGGAGGGTCTTCGGGGTGCTGGTGAGGCCCTCCAGGACGTCGGCGCGCAGGGCCGCGTCGGTGGCGTCCTCGGGCAGGGTGCGGGTGAGAAGGAACGGACTCACGTGCGGGGCTCCTTCGATGATGCGAGGTCTTTCAGGGGGGTGACGAGGACCTCGGTGCGGGTCGCGGTGAGCAAGGTGCGGTCAGGGGCCTCCTGCCAGTGCGGGTCGTCGTCGTAGGGCTCGGAGGCCACGACCGTGCGGCGGCCGGGCTCCGAGAGGTACCAGAGGGTGTCGCCCCAGGCCGTCGCGGCGATCGTCTCACCGTCGGTGAGAAGGAGGTTGAGGCGGGAACCGGGGGCCGCCGCGGCGACCTCCACCACCGTGTCGGCCAGCGCCTGGCCCTCCTCGTCGCCCGCCCGGAGCCGGTTCAGGACCAGCGCCCACACGAACGCCGAGTCGCAGCGGGCCTCAAGCGACAACAGGTCCACCGGCGGCAGGCGTTGGGCCAGAGCCGCCAGTGTCTGCGGCCAGCCGGTGACGGCGCCGTTGTGGCTGAACAGCCAGGGACCCGCGGCGAACGGCGCCGCCGCGGCCTCCCCGTCCGCACCCGCGAACGTCGCGTCCCGTACGGCGGCCAGCAGCGCCCCCGAGCGGACCACGCGGGCCAGATCGGCGAAGGACTGGTCGCCCCAGATGGGTACGGCCCGCCGGTAGCGGCCCGGCACCGGGTCGCCCCCGGCGTACCAACCCACCCCGAAACCATCGGCGTTGACCGTCCCGTACCTCTGTCGCCGGGGCTCCCAGGACTGGCGGAACAGGCTGTGCGCAGGGTCCACGAGGAGCCGGCCGAGCGGCTCCTCGGGACCCAGGTACGCCAGGTGACGGCACATCAGACGGCCCCCGAGCGGGCGGTACGGAAGCCGGAGAAGATCTGCCGCCGGATCGGATAGTCCCAGTTGCGGAACGTGCCCCGGCAGGCCACCTCGTCCACGGCGAACGAACCGCCCCGCAGCACCTTGTACTCGGGGCCGAAGAACACCTCCGAGTACTCCTTGTACGGGAACGCCTTGAACCCCGGGTACGGCAGGAAGTCGCTCGACGTCCACTCCCACACGTCACCGATCAACTGGCGTACGCCCAGCGGTGATTCCCCCGCCGGATAGCTGCCGGCGGGGGCCGGGCGCAGGTGCCGTTGGCCGAGGTTGGCGTGCTCGGGTGCCGGGTCGGCGTCGCCCCACGGGTAGCGCATCGAGCGGTCGGCCGTCGGGTCGTGACGGGCCGCCTTCTCCCACTCGGCCTCGGTCGGCAGCCGGCGTCCGGCCCAGCGGGCGTAGGCGTCGGCCTCGTACCAGCACACGTGCACCACCGGCTCGTCGAGCGGTACAGCCTCCGTGACGCCGAACCTGCGGCGCAGCCACTGGCCCGCCTCCCGGCGCCAGAACCCGGGCGCCGTAAGGGAGTTGCGGCGGATGTGGGCCCAGCCCTCCGTCGTCCACCAGCGAGGGTCGTCGTAGCCGCCGTCCTCGATGAACGCCAGGTA
Organism: Streptomyces sp. P5F9; assembly: GCF_057961495.1. Taxonomy (NCBI): domain Bacteria; kingdom Bacillati; phylum Actinomycetota; class Actinomycetes; order Kitasatosporales; family Streptomycetaceae; genus Streptomyces; species Streptomyces sp. P5F9. The sequence continues at coordinate 5,979 of NZ_JBXVPZ010000056.1, forward strand.
CGCGCCGTTCGTGACCGGGGTCGTGTCGATGTAGAAGGGCGCCACCTCGCGCCGGTGCGCGGGCTTCTCGTTGTCCAGGGCCCACGGTTCGGTCGAGGTGCCCATCGTGAACGGGCCGCCGGGGACGAGGACTTCGGACGGTCCGGTGAACAGCGGGACCGGTTCCGGGTCCGGGGCGGTCAACGCCTGCGGGCCCGTGCGGAGCTGATGGGTGATCAACATCGTTTCGTCGTGCTGCTGTTCGTGCTGGGCCACCATCCCGAAGGCGAAACCCATGTCGGTGAGCCGCGTCCCGCGCAGGGCGTGGCTCTCCAGGACGTCCGTCACCCGGCCGCGCACCTCGGCCGCGTACTGCCGGGCCTCCGCGGGCGGGAGCAGCGGCAGCGAGGGGCGTTCGGAACGCGGGTGCTCGAACGCGTCGTAGAGGCCGTCGATGTCGGGCCGCATCGCGTCCCGGCCGCCGACGGCCCGCAGCAGCCACAGTTCTTCCTGGTTGCCGATGTGCGCGAGGTCCCAGACCAGCGGGGACATCAACGGCGAGACCTGGGCGGTGAGTTCGGGCTCGTCCACGCAGCTCGTGAGGAGCGTGGTGCGGTCCCGGGCCGTGGTCAGGGTGGTCAACGCCCGTTGCCTGAGCGCCTCGATATCGATGTCAGCAGTGGTGTCGGCGGCGGTGTCGGCGTCGGTCATGTGCGGATGTCCTTCCCGTGCGGGCGGCTGTCCGTGCCACGCACGCGGTCGAGCAGATCGTCGGCGGGGCAGCGGCCCCGGACGACATAGCGGTCGAAGTACGCGCGGACGGCGTCCGTGACCCCGGCGGTGGCGCCCAGCCGGGGCAGGGCCTCCAGCGCCGCCGCGAAGCAGACGAGGGCGACCTCGTGCAGCTCCGGGTCGGACAGCCCGTAGCGGGCCGCGTCGATCCACAGCGGATTGTGCGGCGCGGGCAGCCCCTGGGTCCGTTCGGCCAGCGGCTTCACGGCCCGGTAGGCGGTCTCGGCGGCCTCGGGGTCGTCGAACAGCGCCGTCGTCACGGCCAGCGGCACGATCCAGCCGTCGTCCCCGGGCTGCGCGTCGATCATGCGCAGTTCGAGATGGCCACGCGGTCTGACCGGCGGGAACAGCGTCGAGACGTGGTAGTCGAGATCCTCACGGGTCGGCGGCCTGGGCGCTCCCGACCTGATCCACTCCCGGAACGTCAGCTCCTCCGGGACCTCCCACGGGCCGCTGTCCCGCCGTATGCACATCACCGGCGAGTCCAGGACATGATCGGTCCAGGCGTCGCGCGGCTCCGCGTCCAGGGCCGGACCGCCCGCGCGGCCGGGGCCGATCTCCATCCAGATCAGCTGCCGGGTGGAGCGCCAGCCGGTCGGGCTGCGGCCGACCAGCGGGGAGTTGGCGAACGCGGCCACCAGCACCGCGCCCAGCTGGTGCGCCAGCCACCAGCGCCGCCCGAGGCCGAGCGGACCGGGCTCCTCGTAGCCGGCGTCCAGACACACCTGCACGGACGCCGAGGTGCACATCATGCGGCGGCCCGCGGGGCCGGTGCGGTCGAGGCAGCGCTCCATGGCGTCGTAGCGCGGCTCGTGCAGGAACCGGCGCGGCGGATGCCAGGGGTCATGGCCGACACCGACCAGCCCCAGGCCGTCGCGGCGCAGCACCGCGCGGACGGCGTCCAGGTCTTCGGAGACGGAACCGATGCACTCCATCAGGGAGGCGGCGGGCGACGAGCTGAGTTCCAGCTGGCCGCCGGGCTCGACGGTGAGCGCCGACCTCAGAGGCACGGTCTTCAAGGCGGCATACGCCGCTTCGAGTCGTTCAGTCGTCACGGGGAGCTGCGGCAGGCGCAGCTCGTGGACGAGCCATTCCACTTCGACCCCGAGCGTGCGGGGCGGACCGGTCTTGAAGCAGATGCCCCTGACCAGGGCCTCCACCTCGGGTTCGGTGACCGCGGTACGGGGCTCCGTACAGTCGCTACAGTCACTTGCCGTATCGGACATGTCGGGATCCTCCTGAGATTCCACCATGCCACCGGCCAGGTGTCGGACAGGGTCCGGGCCGGCACACTCGTCCCACCCAAGACCCTCGCGTCGCTTCGCACAAGGGTGCGTATCGGCACGTTCGGGATCGGTAATCTCTGGTTCTCCGGCCGTTCGCGGTCCCCGGAAACTCCGTTGCACCGCACGACCAGCATCGCTCAGGATGCGTGTATGAGCACGACGGGGGAGAACACGGGGGAGATCGCGGGGCGCGCGCCCATGGCGTACACGGGGGTTATGCCATGAGCGCGAGCCTGCGCGGCATCGCGCAGCAGACCGAGCAGATCGTCGCGGCCGGGACCTACCGCGCGGCGGACGGGCACGAGGTGTCCATCGCCACGGAAACCGAGGCCGCCCGCGCGGCCACGCGCCTGTACGGACCGGATTCGGTACGGATACCGCCGTTCTCGCCCGTGGAGACATTCTTCGAGGTCACCGGTGAGAGCAGCCTGGAGGCCGCCCGCCGACTGACCGGCCCGGTCGCCGTCCTGAACTTCGCCTCGGCCCGCAACCCGGGCGGCGGTTTCCTCAAGGGCGCGCAGGCCCAGGAAGAGGCCCTGTGCCGCGCCTCCGCGCTGTACACGTGCCTGCTCGAAGCCCGCGGTTTCTACGACCATCACCGCGCCCACCGCGACCCGTTCTACACGGACCGGGTCATCCACTCGCCGGCCGTTCCCGTCTTCCGCGACGACAAGGGCCGCCTCCTGGACGAGCCGTACACCGCCGGGTTCCTGACCGCCGCCGCACCGAACGCGGGGGTCGTCCTGCGCACGGCACCCGAGCGCGCGGCCGAACTGCCGCACGCCATCGCCGTACGGGCGGAGCGGGTGCTGGAGACGGCCGCCCTGCACGGCTACCGGCGGCTGGTCCTGGGCGCCTGGGGCTGCGGGGTGTTCCAGAACGACCCGGCGCAGGTCGCGGGCGCCTTCCACACGCTGCTCGGGCCGGGCGGACGGTTCGCCGCGGCCTTCGAGCACGTGGTGTTCGGCGTCCTGGACCGCACGCCGGGTGCGACGGTCCGGGACGCGTTCGTACGGGCCTTTCCGGAGCGTCAGCTTCAGAGCTAGCCCCTCGGATCAGGCCGTATGGTCCGGTCAGGTCCAGCCGTAGCGCTCGTGCAGCCGGTGCCGGACGAGGTTGAAGCGCATCTGGTCGATCGCGCAGGCCTCCCGGCGCATGCCGTCCTCGTGCAGACGCAGGACGCGGTCCACGTCGACCCACGAGTCACGGCCGGACTTGTCCCACGGGCCGCTGCCGATCGCCACCCACTCGCGGTCGCCGTCGTGGCGCTTGCTGGACAGCTGGACGGCGAGCAGGGTCCCGCCGGGCTCACGGGCCACGACGAGGACCGGGCGGTCCTTGCCCCGGCCGTCGTTCTCCTCGAACGGCACCCAGGTCCAGACGATCTCACCGGGGTCCGGGTCGCCGTCGTGCGCGGGGGAGTACTCGGTACGGACCGTGCCGACCTCGCGCGGGTCGGCCTCGGTGGTGGCGGAGGGGCCGAAGCGGCCCGGAACGTTCTCATCGGTAAAGGCGGTCACGGAGGCACCTTAGAACGTGCCTCCGTGACCTCGGACGCCGGGCGCCCGTCAGACGATCACCGCTACTCCTTCTCCACCGGCACCTTCTGCGACGGCGGCGCCGCGACTCCGTTCAGGGCCGAAGTCCCGTTCGGGGTCGGCCCGTTCTGGTTCATCGAGGAGAGCAGCTGGCGGGCCAGACCGAGGCCCGTACCGCCCATCGTGAGCGCCTTTGCGAGCATCTCCGCCATGCCGTCGGCCCCGTTGAGGACCACCATGTTGTCGACGCTGCCGAACGCGGACGCGCCGGCCTTCACGATCTCCGGCCAGTTCTCGGCCAGTTGCTGCGCGACCACGGCTTCCTGGTTCTCGGCGAGGGCCGCGGCCCTCGCCTTGATGGCCTCCGCTTCGGCCAGACCCTGGGCCCGTGTCGCCTCGGCGGCGGCGAGACCCTTCGCCTGGGCGGCGGCGGCCTCGGCCTCACCGGTGGCCCTGGTGGCCGTCGCGGCGGCCGCACCTCGTGCCTGGGTCGCCTCGGCCTCGGCGTTCGCGGCCGTCTTGATCCGGCTCGCCTCGGCCAGGGCCGCCAACTCGGTCTCCTTGGCCTTGGCCTGTGCCGCGGAGATCCGCGCGTCACGCTCGGCCTCGGCGCGGGCCCGGGTCTCGTACGCCTGGGCGTCCGCGGGCTTGCGGACGTCCGCCTGGAGCTGCTGTTCCCGGCGCAGGGCGTCGAGTTCGGCGATGCGGGTCTCCTGGACGACGACGTCCTGCCGGGCCGCGGCGTCCGCGAGGGGGCCGGCCTGCCGGGCCTTCGCCGCCGCCTTGTCGCGCTCGGCCTGGTAGCCGGCCTGAAGGATCTCGCTGTCCCGGGTGGCCTCCGACATCCGTGCCGCGGCCTTCTGTTCGGCCTCGGTGGCCAGCCGGTTGGCCTCGGCCTGCGCGATGCGCGCGTCCCGCTGCACGGCCGCCGCGTGCGGCATCGCGAGGTTCTTGATGTACCCGGTCGGGTCCTCGATCTCGTGGATCTGCAGCGAGTCCACGATCAGACCCAGTTTCTCCATTTCCGTACCGCACGCGGCACGGGTCTGACCCGTCAGTTTCTCCCGGTCGCGGATCATGTCCTCGACCGTCAACCCGCCCACGATGGACCGGAGATGACCGGCGAACACGTTGTGCACCCGCTCCGACATCATCTTCTGCTGATCCAGGAAACGCCGTCCCGCGTTGGCGATCGACACGAAGTCGTCGCCCACCTTGAAGATGACCACGCCCCGCACCTTGAGCGGAATGCCCTGCGTGGTCACACAATCCACGTGCAGCTCGGTCTCGTTGAGGTCCAGCGAGATCTTGCGCACCGCCTGCACACCGGGCAGCACCAGCGTGCCGCGCCCCGTGACGATACGGAACCCCATGCCTTCTTCAAGGCCTTCGGTACGGTGCTTGGAACCCGAGATGATGAGTGCCTCGTTGGGCTCCGCGACCCGCCACATCGACTTGAACAGGCCTATCAGTGCGAGAACGGCGACAAGCGCCACCCCCGCTACGACGCCGATGACCATCGGCATACGCCCCCTTTTGATGGTGCCCTTTCGGCACCGAACGAAGGGAGTGTGCGCCTGCGCGACACCGGGGTACAGACGCTGACGGATCCTTGTTGCAATCTTGACGCATACGGCCCTGAAACGCTCTCACCTGCGAAGGAGGGGGCTCAACTGTCGTATGCCTGCGTGACGTAGACCGTCCTCGGCGGCAGGTACTCCACCACCATCACCACGGTGCCCCGCTCGATCCGCTCCGTGCCCGTGGCGGCGTACGCGAGGAAGTGCTCGGCGCCCCCGCGCACCCGGACGATCACCTCGCCGACGAGCCCGGGCCCGACCGTCCCGGTGACCCGCCCCATCAGCCCGACCATCGACGCATCCTGCATGGTCACAGGGTACGGGCCCAACCCGCTTATGCCGCCGGGGAATCCGCGGTGACCGGCTCCGGCCACCTCTCGTGCCAGCGCAGGTCCGCCTCCAGCTGCGCGGCGAGCGACAGCAGAAGAGGCTCGCTGTTCGACGGGCCCAACAGCTGGGCGCCGACCGGGAGTCCGCCCGCCACGAAACCCGCGGGGACGTTGACGCCGGGCCAGCCGAGGACGTTCCACGGCCAGGCGTAGGGGCAGGCGGCGACCATCGCGCGATCGGTGGCCAGGCCGTTCAGGCCGAGCATCGCGCCGACGAGGGGTGGGGGAGCGGCTGTTGTCGGCGCGAGGATCACGTCGTACATCCCGAAGAACGCGCCGATCCGGTCGTGCAGGGTCGCCTCCGCGCGCCGGGCCGCCCGCAGCGGGGCCCCGGCGAGCAGCCGGCCGAGGCGGGCGGCGTCCAGGGTGCGGCGGTCGAGGAGTTCGGGGTGCGGTGCTTCGCGGACCCGCTGGGCGATTCCGGCGGTGGCGCGCGGGATCAGGGTCAGCCCGATCTGGCCGTACGGTGGATCGTCCGCCACGACCGTGTGGCCCAACTGGGCGATTCTCTCGGCGAGTTCGAGGACCTTGGCCCGCACCTCCGGTTGCAGCCGGGCGGGCAGGGCGGTGAACGGCGGCTTCAGGGAGAGGGCGATGCGCAGTCGGCCGGGGTCGCGGCCCACCGCCTCCGTCATGCCGATCGCGGGCGGACGGTACGGGTCCCGCGCGTGGTTGCCGCTCGCCGCGTCCAGGAGCAGGGCCGCGTCCGCGACCGTACGGGCGAGGGTGCCATTGACCGTGATGCCGTGGAAGGACTCGCCGCGCGGCCAGGTCGAGATGCGGCCACGCTGCGGCTTGACGCCGATGAGGTGCGTCCACGCGGCGGGGATGCGCACCGAACCGGCGCCGTCCGAGCCGAGGGCGGCCGGGACCAGTCCCGCGGCGACCGCCGCCGCCGAACCGCCCGACGAACCGCCCGGCGTGTGACGGGAGTTCCACGGATTGCGGGTCTCGCCGAACGCGGGCCCCTCGGTGAACGGCCACTGCCCGAACTCGCAGGTGTTGGTCTTGCCGACGACCACGGCCCCGGCCGCCCGCAGCCGCCGTACCGCCTCGCCGTCCTCGGTGACCGGAGGGAACTCGCCCCGGCAGCCGAACGCGGTCGGCTCGCCCGCCACGTCCATGTCGTCCTTGACGGCGACCGGCACGCCGAGGAGCGGTGTGCGTACTCCGGCGGCCAGTTGCTCGTCCGCCGCCTCGGCCTCGGCGAGTGCCGCCTCCCGCCGTACGATCCGAAAGGCGTTCAGGGAGGCCTGAGTCGACTCGATCCGCGCCAGGGCCTCCTCGGTCAGGGCTCGCGCGGTCACCTCCCCGGCGGCCAGCGCGCGGGCGGACTCGGCCAGGCCTGCGGAGCGGTCGGGCGTCATACGGCACCTCCGGAAGCGCGTGGTCTACCGAACGGTAACGTCCGGGTGGCCGGTGTGGTGCGGATGCGGCAACTTCCCCCGGGGTGCGGGTGGTTCGGCCTTCACCACAGACGCCCCACAGAGATCATCCAGCATTGCGCAAACCATTGACGTGCCCCTGACCCACCCCTACCTTCTGATCGAATTCACGAACCGCGTTCGACATCACGAACATCCGAGTCTCCGGGAGAGCCGCCCGTGACCACACGTCCCCCCGCACCGTCCCGCCGTACCCTGCTGCGCGCGCTGGCCGTCCTGCCCGCCTCGGCGCTCGTCCTGGGCGAGACTCCGGGACTGCTGGGCACGGCCCTGGCCGCCGCCCCGTCGAGCGGCTACGCGACTCGCTACACGATCGTCCCGTTCCTCAACAGCGACGACGGCACCGTCAACGTCTACCAGTCCGACGACGCCACCGACTTCCGCCTCGTCCAGGCCTCCGCGTACACCCCGCCGAGCAACCGCATCCGCGACGCGAGCGTGTTCAAGCACACGGACGGTTACTACTACCTGACGTACACCACCCACACCTGGGAGGACGTCAGCACCACCATCGGCTTCGCGCGCAGCGCCGACCGGGTCAACTGGACCTTCCTGTACGACTACACGGTCCCGATCGCCAACCTGTCGCGCGCATGGGCGCCCGAGTGGTTCGTCGACGCCGACGGCAGTGTCAACGTCATCGTGTCCTGCTCCACCACCGACGACGAGTGGATCTTCACGCCGTACCGGCTGAAGGCATCCAACTCCGCACTGACGGCGTGGAGTTCACCGGTCGCGCTCTCCGGCATCGGCCCGAACCACATCGACACGTACATCGTGCGGATCGGCTCGACCTATCACGCCTTCACCAAGAACGAGACGGCCAAGTACATCGAGTACGGCACCGCCACCAGCCTCACCGGCCCCTACACGATCTCGAAGACCGGCGACTGGGCCGGCTGGGGCAGCTACCGCGAGGGCCCCTCGGTGGTGCAGCTCGACAACGGCGGCCGGCGGATCTTCTTCGACGGCTACGGCGACGGCAGTTACTACTACAGCGACAGCTACGACACGTTCGCCACCTGGTCCGCGCCGACCGCGCTGACCACGCTCTCCGGTACGGCGCGGCACTTCACGGTCATCAAGGAGACGGTGTCCGGCGGCCCGAACCTCGCGACCGGCGTCACCCGCTCCTTCCGGTCCGCCAACTACACCACCCGCTACTGGCAGGAGGTGTCCTCGCTGCTCAACCTGCCGGTGGTGACCGGCTCCAGCACCACCGCCCTGAAGCAGGCGTCGACGTTCACCGTCGTCGCCGGCCTCGCCGACGCGACCGGCTTCTCCTTCCGGGACTCGGCCGGCAACTACCTGCGCCACTACGATTTCCGGGGCCGGTTCGACGCCAACGACGGCACGGCGACCTTCGCCGGGGACGCCACGTTCTACGCCCGGACGGGTACCACGACCGGTGCGCTGCGCTTCGAGTCGTACAACTACCCCGGCTACTACCTCCGCCACTACAACTACCAACTGCGGGTGGACCCGACGGACGGCACGGACCTCTTCCGGACGGACAGTTCGTTCGTACCCGTGACGGCCTGGGCCTGAGACACCCGACTGTGATCCGCCGGAACGGGGCAGGATGGGAACGACATTGATCAGCCATGGCCTGGAGGCGCTGGGCGCATGAGCGGTACGGCAGCGACACGGATACGCGAGCTGATCATCACCCCGATCGCCTTCCGCGACCCGCCCCTCCTCAACTCGAACGGCGTCCACGAGCCACTGGTCCTCCGATGCGTCCTCCAACTCCTGCTGGAGGACGGCACCGTGGGCCTCGGCGAGTCCGCGGGCGGCACAGTCCGGCTGGAGCGACTTGAGGCGGCGGCGAAGGTCGTCGTGGGCATGGACGTCTTCGACACGACGGCCCTCGTCGCCGCGATCGACGCCGCCCTGCTGCCGGCCGTCCCCAGCTCCCACGAACGCGGCTGGACCAGCTCGGCGGTGGAGGTGGCCTGCCTCGACGCACAGGGCAAGCTGCTCGGACGCCCGGTCAGCGACCTGCTCGGCGGCAAGGTCCGCGACGCCGTGCCCTTCGCCGCGTACCTCTTCTACAAGTGGGCCGAACACCCCGCCCTCGACGGCAGGCCCGCGGTGGGCGACGACTGGGGCGAGGCGCTGGACCCGGCCGGGATCGTCGAGCAGGCCCGGCTGATGCAACAGCGGTACGGCTTCCGGTCGTTCAAGCTCAAGGGCGGTGTCTTCCCTCCCGACGAGGAGATCGCCGCGATCAGGGCACTGGCTGAGGCCTTCCCGGGGCAGCCGCTGCGGCTGGACCCCGACACGGCCTGGACGCCGGAGACGTCGACCTACGTCGCCCGCCAACTGGACGGCGTGCTGGAGTACTTGGAGGACCCGACCGCCACCATCCCCGGCATGGCCCAGGTCGCCAAGGAGTCACCGCTTCCGCTCGCCACCAACATGTGTGTGATCGCCTGGGAGCATCTGCGGCCGGCGATCGAGCAGCGTGCGATCCAGGTCCTCCTCACCGACCACCACTACTGGGGCGGACTGCGCCGGACCCGCGAACTGGCCGTCGTCTGCGAGGTGTTCGGGCTCGGGCTGTCCATGCACTCCAACTCGCACCTGGGCATCAGCCTCGCCGCCATGACCCATGTCGCGGCGGCCGTCCCCAACCTCGACCACTCCTGCGACACGCACTACCCGTGGAACTCGGCCGACGACGTCATCGTCCCCGGGGTGCTGGAGCTGCGTGACGGCGCGGTCGGGGTCCCCACGGGGCCCGGCCTCGGCGTGGAGCTCGACCACGACGCCCTCGACCGGCTGCACCGGCTCTACCTCGACTCAGACGGTGGTTGAGGCGAGGTGGCGCCGGGTCTCCCTGAGGTGGAGGTCGACGGACCGGCACATGATCACCCCGCTCTGCGGGTTGTCGGCCGCGTGGCTGATACGGCGGAGCAGGGTGACCGAGTCCAGGGCGACGCCCTCGCGGGCGAGCACGAAGACGAGGGCGAGGAAGGCGGAGCGGGCGTTGCCGTCGTCGAACGGATGGAAGAAGCACACATCGAGGCAGACGCGGGCGGCCCGCGCGGTCAGCGGGAGCGGCCGGTCGGCGTCCCGCGCGCTCTCGGCCAGGCAGGCGTCGAGGCGTTCACGGGTGTCCGGGCCGATGCCGTAGCGCTCCCTGCCCTTCTTGGCGAAGGCCGGCAGGGTACGGAAGGACGGTGGTTCGGGTGTGCCGAGGACGTGCTGCTGCCAGCCGCGCAACAGCTCGAAGTCGAGCCGGGCGCCGCGCGCCGCGTCGGCCCGCACCAGGTCCAGGGCGGTGAGCAGGCCCTCGCCGCGGGCGGCCGACACGGTGCGGTCGAAGGCCCGTATGTACTCCGCCGCGCCGTCGCGCGAGGGAACGACCGGCTCGTCCCCGCCGCCGTCCGGGGCGTCCTCCCACGGCACGGTCTCGCGCACCGCGAGCCAGCTCCGCAGGTGGTCGGGCAAGGGGCCGGGGGCGGGCGGCCGTACGGCGTCGTCGGGCCGTAGGGATCGGGCGAGGCGTTCCGCGATGTCGTCGACCAGGACCCGGTCGGGGCCGGTCCAGCTCTTGAACCTGCCGTCGATCGCCTCGTCGACCAACTCCTGTGCCACATCGGGGTCTACGCGCCAGTGGCTGAGGAACCAGGTGAGCACCTGACGGCAGTGCCCGTACCAGCCGCTGCCGGAGCCGGTGCGGTCGTACGCCTGGAAGATGAGGTTGCGGGCGGCGCACTCCCAGAGGATCCGCTGGTCCGCCACGTCGGCCAGGTCCAGCCGGTACGCCTCGAACCGATCGGCGAGCTGCTCCAGCCAGTCGCGCCATTCGCACAGCGCGGACACCACGCGGTCGAGGGTCTCCTCCGGTGTGGTGTACGAGTGCGTCACACAGCACCAGCTGCCGACCGGGCCGCCGTCGAAGTCGCCCTCGTCGTGCGCCCACCGCCAGCCCACGACCCAGTCGCCGTAGCGCTCGGCGAGGGCGTACGACATGGCGTCGGCCCAAGGCCTCGCCACGTCCCAACTCCAGCGGTGCAGCGCGGAATCGCCGTAGGGGAGGTCAGGGCGGGTCGGCATCCGGCGGGCCGGTTCGAGGGAGCGCACCACCTCCGCCGCCGACCCGTGGTCGAAGGGATGACGCGCGGGGTCGACCTCGTCCCAGTCCAGACGACCCGGGTTCAGTTCCTTCTGCACCGCGCAAGCCTGCACACCCACCCCGTGTGCGTTCAACTGGATTACCGCAGCCCACCGACCGTCAACGCGGCGTCGTCGACGGCTGGTTGGGGAGCATGGCGTGGGGTGGCCGGTCGGCGGATGCGCGTAACGACGGCTCGTTGCGCAGCCGTACGAAGGTGATGACCAGGGCTGCCGCCTGGACGAGGGCGCAGCACAGGACGACCGAGTCGAGGTGGGTCGGCGGGGTGACGGCGACGAGGATGCCGGCGACCGGGAAGGGCAGCAGCAGGAGCAGCATGGTCAGGGAGAGCGTGGTGCCGAAGGCCGTGGCCGGGATGACCAGCGAGCGCAGCGTGCGCAGGACGACGGTGAGGCCGCCGTCGCCCGCCATGAACAGGGCGATGAGGACCATGTAGGCGGCGTACGACGGGGCTTGGGGCAGGGCGAGGCAGGCCGCGGAGGCGAACGTCGCGCAGACGACTCCCACGCCCCACAGGTCGACGCGGCTGAGGGCGAGGCGGCAGCAGGTGACCGCGAGGAGGGTCGCGGCCGCGGCGGCGGACCACAGGGTGCCGACGTCGGCGGAGGAGCGGCCGAAGTTCTCGACCACGATGATCGGGCTCGCGGACTGGAGCAGGCCGAGGGCGAGGTTGGAGCAGGCCAGGCCCGCCACCAGCCAGCGCAGGGCGGGCAGTTTGCGCAGCATGCGCAGCCCGGTCCGCAGACTGCCGGGAGTGCGTTCGCCGACCGGCCGTCCGGCGCGCAGCGGGGTGGGCGGGGTCTGGAGTCCGAGCACGGCCGCGAGCAGGGACAGTCCGGTCAGGCAGCCGAGCATCCAGCCCGGGCCGACCAGCAGCAGGAAGCCCGCGAGCAGGGGGCCGACGAGCATCGCGGTCTGGTCGATGCCGATGAGGACCGACTGCACTCCGTGGGGCCGGTTCTCCGCCCGCCGGGTGACGATCGCGCCCACGGCCTCGTTGGCGACGAAGCTGAACTGGGTGAGGGTGCCGGTCACCGCGGCCAGCACCAGCACGGTCACCGTCTCCGCGGTGCCGCGCGGCAGCATCACCAGCGCCACGGCCGCCCCCGCAAGGACCAGGGCCCGCAGCAGCGAGGCGAGGAAACACACGATCGCCGCGCCCCGCCGGTCCACCACATTGCCCGCCAGCACGAACGCGGCGATCCGCGGTGTCCACTCCAGGGCGAACGCCAGGCCCGTCAGCGACGAGGACCGGGTGATCGCCAGGACCAGCAGCGGCATGGCGTACGTCGACATGGAGAACGCCAGGGCGTCGCTGGTGCGCGGTGCGTAGATCCGTCGGAACAGGCTGCCGGACGGAACGGCTGCATGGCGACCGGCGGGCGGCCGGTCCTCGTGCAGGGTGATGGCCACGGAATGGAAAGCTTTCAGTGAGGCGTACCACGGAGGGGAAACGATGGGTACCGACCGGGGCGAAAAGAATTCGCGGGGGCGGGGAGAGGGGAAAACGCCTATGAGCGAAGGGAGTTGAGGCGTGAAATATAGCGCAGTCAAATGAGATCTGGCATATCCGGTGCTGACATCTCCTCAGGGTGTACGCCGCACCTCCCCGCACCCGGAAGACAGAAGGCGGAAAGAAGGCCACTTTGTCGCACATAGGGCACGGGAGGCGAGGCCAGATGTAGTCGTTCCGGAGCTGGATGAACGTGAAGACGCCGAGGAAGGCGAGCGCGGGTCGGAACAGCGGCACGGCCACCTGCCAGTACAGGCGGAAGAAACCGGCCCCGTCGATCCGGCAGGCGTCCAGGAGTTCCTGGGGCAGTGAGTTCTGGGCATACTGCCGCATCCAGAATATTCCGAACGCGTTGGCCGCCCCGGGTAACTGGGCCCCGAGGGATGGTCGCCCGGGAATCAAGTACGTCGCCAACAGGATGCCGAACAGCGGCTTCCGCGCCGGGAACTCGTACTTGGCGATGGCGAACGCGGCAAGGGAGTCGAAGAACAGCACCGGTACCGTGCCGGCCGCCGAGACGACGACGGTGTTGAACAGCGAACCGAAGAAATCGATCCGGCGGATCTCCTGGGTGGTGATCGAGGCCATCACCACGAGCCGGCAGAGGGGGAACAGCGAGACCGGCACACCGGGCAGCAGCACCCGCACAGCGACACGGGAGCGCCTGCTGCGGGAGCCGATGGCGAGTCCGGCGCCGACGGCGGTCGTCGTCCGGTCAGCGGCCATTGCGGGCTCCCTCGCGCCAGGAGATACGGGGACGGTCGTCGCGCCCGGAGCCGGACACCAGCCGTCAGTTGATGATCGGGAACAGCGCGATGAGAGTGAACAGGGACGAGTCGATCGCCGCGCCGTAGCCGAACGGGTGGTCGTCGAAGGCCTTCTGCCGGAGACAGAGCACGATCGTCAGACCTTCCTGGCCCGGGCCGCCGGTGGTGCCGGGGTCGTCGGAGGAGAAGAGATCGACTCCGCCGTCGGCACCCACCTGACCATCCGGACCCTCCCGGCACGACGAGGCGAACTTGCCGCCGCCTTCGCCCTCATGCCGCTGACCGGACTGCTCATCGGCATGAACACGAGCCCCGACCGGCTCGGCAACCCGTCCTACGACGCCCTCGACACCCTGACGGGCACGGCCATCGTGCAGTTCGCCTTCGGCGTCCTCGGCGTGCTGGCGATCTCACCCGAGTACGGCACCGGCCTGATCCGTACGACCTTCGCCGCGGTGCCGTCGCGCAGCCGCGTGATCGCGGTCGAGGCGGGCCTGCTCGCAGTGGTGTTCGCGGTCGCCGGCACGGTGATCTCGCTGGTCACGTTCCTCGTCGGGCAGGCCGCGCTCCCCGCGGGCCTGGGCGTCTCGCTCGGCGACCCGGGCGTCCTGCGGGCCGTGCTCGGAGCCGCCTTCTACATGGTGTTCATCGGCATGTTCGGCTTCGCGCTGGGGGCGTTGATCCGGCACACGCAGGGTGCCCTGTCCGTCCTGATGGCGGTGGTCTTCGTGATCATGGGCATCCTGCCCTCGCTGGTACCGCAGTCCCTCCAGGACAGTGTCGCCGCCTACTCGTTCACCGGACTCGGCCGCTCCCTGATCGTGGTCAAACACGTCGACGGGGTCACCACCCCGCTCACCGCGCTGGTCCTCTGCCTGGTGTACGCGGCCGTCGTGCTCGTACCGGCGTTCATCCTCACCAACCGCCGCGACCCCTGAGATCCCTCAACTCACATCCCCTGCACAGCACTTCACGGAGGTCACCATGTCCCAAACCGGCTCGCCCGCCACCCGCAGCACCCAGTCGTCCGCCTTGAGCGTCGTCCTCGACAACCGTCTGTCGTACGTCAGTTTCGGCCTCGCCTGGCTGGTCGGCCACGGCGTGAACGCCCTCACCCACGGCGACGACCCCGTCCTCGACCTGCCGTCCGCGATACCGGCGTCGCTGCTCGTCGTGGGCCTGCTCGCCGGAGTCGTCGTCACCAGCGTCGTAACCGCCAAGGCGCTGCGCGGAGTTCGCGGCCCCGACGCGATGGCCGGGAACCTGCTGGCCGCGTCCTGGCCGATCGGCTTCGGCGCCCTGTTCCTCATCATCACCGCGCTCAGCGCGTCACTCGACGAGCAGAAGGTCCACACGCTCATGTGGCCCACCGCGTCCGGACTCGTCGTGGGCCTCCTCTACCTCGCCGGGGGCGCCGTCTACCGCGACCGTCTCCAGTACCTGCTCGGCACCTGGCTCGCTCTCACCTCCGCCGCCGCGCTCTTCCTCCACGGCGCGCCCCTGTACTGGGTACTCGCCCTCGCGGGCGGCGGCAGCTACCTCGTCGCGGCCGCCCTGGAACCCCGCCGCCACGCCAAGGCCCTGCTCGCCAGGGCCAGTTGACGCGCGGGCCCGAGTGCTGGAGCGGCGGCCACCGACACGACGCGGGTGGCCGCCGCTCCACGTCGTCCTAGTAGTCGTGCCCGGCCTTCTTCACCTTGCGGGACACCGTGAACCGGTCGACCTCGGCGCCGGTCGCGGCCAGCGCCCGCACGGTGAGGGTCGTCGTACGGCCCGGCGTGGCCGGTTCGACGTCGACGCGGATGAACGAGTAGCCGGTGTAGCGGACCCGGGACCAGTCGACGTTCTCGGTGACCTTGCCGTCCTTGCCCGTCCAGTACGTCGGCACCGAGTCGATCGCGTCCTCGTGGCCCTCGTAGCTGTCGGCGACGGGGAAGCTGTACACGCTCTCCCCGCCCGCGCCCGCCGTCACGTACACGACTCCACCGCGGGTCGGCTCGTGGGTGCCGCCGATGGGCAGGGTGCGGACGGCCTTGTCCTGGACGACCGGGTCGGTGCGCTCGTAGACGTGGTTGTGACCGTTGACCACCAGGTCCACCTGGTGCTTCTCGTACAGCGGCACCCACTGCTCGCGCACTCCGCCCTCCGAGGCGTGCGAGCTGGTCGTCGAGAAGGCGCAGTGGTGGTGGAAGACGACGATGAAGTCGACGTCCGTACGGGCGCGGAGTTCGGTGAGCCGCCTGTCCAGCCAGGCGGTCTGCCTGCCGCCGGTGTAGCCCTTGTTGGCGGGGATCTCGTACGACACGTCGTTCGCGTCGACCGACACCACACCCACGTTGCCGTGGACGAAGGAGTAGACACCGGGAGCTGACGTGGCGTCAAAACCGTTGGCAGGCAGGGTGAATCGGGCCTCGTTGCCGCCGTAGCCGTTGGGGGAGTACCAGGACTCCATGTCGTGGTTGCCGAACGCCACCATCCACGGCACCCGGCTCGACAGCGGCTCGATCTGCGCGAGGAACGAATCCCACTGGCGGGCGTCGTAGTTGCTCGCGTCACCGGGCAGCCCGTGGCCGGTCTCCTCCGCGTAGCAGATGTCGCCCGCGTGCAGATGGAACGCCGGATTCTGCGCCTGGACAAGGGCGTTGAGGCCGATCGAGGTGTAACTCGGGTTCTGGTCACCGAAGGCGGTGAACGTGAACGGCCGGGTGCTGTGCGTGCGGGGCGCGGTCCTGAAGGAGTACACGGTGTGCGCGGCACCCGCGTCGGCCGGGTCGAAGCCGTCGTGGCCGACGCCGTAGTAATAGGTGGTGTCGGGGCTCAGGTTGTCCAACGCGGCGTGCACGTAGTACTGGTCGATGTCGGCGCTCTTGCCGATCCCGGCCGGCGTGAACAGGTCGCGCACCTCCGCCGGTATGCGGTGGCTCAGGTCGAGGGGGCTTCTGCCGATGCGGAGGAACGGTTCGCGGACCGGCAGCGGCACCTGCCACGACACCCGCATCTGCGTGCGCGGATCGGCGCCGTAGGCGATGTGTCTGCCGAACGGCGCGACCAGCGAACCGTGCACGTCAGCGGTGGCGGAACCCGGCACGAGGGTGGGCGTCGCCGCCACCGCGGCACCGGCGGTGCCGCCGGCGAGGGCGACCCCGGTCGCGGCGACCGCGCCACCGCGCAGGAGGCCGCGGCGGGAGAAGGCGCGGCGGAGGTATTCGTGTTGCTCGGGCATGCTCAGGGTGTCGGCGAGCCGGTCGGGAAGGCCCATGCGAGGAGTGTTCATGGGCGCGACGCCGGCAGCGCCGGTTGAACGACCGATTGCCGCATGCCCATGGACTGGCCATATCCCGCCCATTGCCTGGCTCGTTTCCTATGTCCCGGATGTCCCCGGCGGCTGCGTGAAGTGGCGGGCACCGGCCAGGACGAGCACCGCGAGCGCGGCCGGTGCCGCGTACGCGAGCCGGAACTCGCCGGTGGAGCCGAGGAGTCCGCTCACCGCGCCGCCGGTGACGACGCCCGCGTAGTTGAAGAGGTTCAGCCGGGCCAGCACCGTCTCCGAGGCGGCGGGCCGCAGCCGGGCGGCGGAGGCCAGACACAGCGGCGCCGGCACCGACGCCCCCAGCCCCACAACTCCCGCCGCGAGCACGGCGAACGGCCAGCTCGGAGCCGTGGCCACACCCACCAGGCCACCCGCCACCACCAGGGCGGCCGTGCGGACGACGGCGACGGTACCGACCCGCTGCACCAGCCGGTCCACGGTCGCGCGGCCGACGACCGTGCCCGCCTGATACGCCGCGTACGCCATCGGCGCCACCGCGAGGGACGCGCCGAGGGTCTGCCGCAGATACACCGCCGACCAGGCGGACACGGTCGAGTCCACGACGTAGACGACGAGCAGGACCAGCCCGAAGGGGAGGAGTCGCAGCCACAGCCGGCGCCCCAACGGCGGCTGCGCGGACGGCACTTGGGCGGAGGGGAGGGTGTGCGTGCGGAGACAGACGGCGACGACCAACAGCAAGCCCGCCTGCACGGCCAGGCCGTCGCCCACGGGCAGGTCCAACCGGGCCGCGCCGGCGGTGAGCAGTGCCGCGAGCACGCCGCCCACGCTCCACGCCGTGTAGAAGGACCCGAAGACGCTACGGTCGTAGGCGCGTTCGATCGCGGCGGCCCGGGTGTTGATGCCGACGTCGAGGCCGCCGACCGCGAGGCCGAAGAGGACGTACGCGCAGATGACGGTCTGCGGGCCGGGAGCCCAGCCGATCAGGGTGAGTGCGACGGCGGCCGTGAGCAGCGCTCCGCGCATCGTGGCGACGGGCCCGGTGACGCGGACCGCGGCCAGCACCAGGAAGCTGCCGACCCCCGCCGTCAGGGCCACCCCGACCAGTGTGGCGGTGGTCAGGAGCGGGGACAGCCTCAGGTGTTCGGTGACGGCGGGGACGGTCGTGTACACGGCGGCGACGGACATGCCCTGCGCGCCGAACGCGAGGGTCGTCGCCCTTCGGGCACCGGCCCGGTCCGCGGGGCGCCCGACCTGCGCTCGGCCTGGAGTGCTGACTGACATGCACGGACCGTAGTCAGCCGTGGCGGCACGAACGCAGGACGCCGGGGGCCGTTGAGGGGACTTCGGCGGCCAGCGCGCACGACCGGTGCCGTCCGGATGCTTACGGTGGTCGCCCACGAGGAGGTGAGTGCGATGTTCCCAGCCCCGGCCCCTGCGGACCCGCACGGGACCAGCCGCAGCACGTCGGCGACCATCCAGCCCAACATCCTGCGCTATCTCGTCATCGTCGCCGACTCGCGCGGTGTCGATCTACGGCCCCTGCTGAGCGAGGTCGGGCTGGACGAGACGCTCATGCGCTCGGCCGCGCTGCGGGTCTCGTACCGGCAGGGCAGCGCGGTGATCCGGCGCGCGGTCGAACTCACCGGGGACGAGCGGCTGGGCCTGAGGGTCGGCGCGGCACAGCACCTCACCGCCTGGGGCCTGCTCGGCTTCGCGCTGATGGCCGCCGACACACTCCGGCACGCCATCGAGACGGGGGTGAAGTACCAGAACCTCTCGGGCGCGATGACCATGTGGTCGACCGGAGTCGGCGAGGACGGCGCCTTCGTCCTGCGCGCCGACCTCCCCGACCCCGCCGTCGACCCGAGCGTGGCGTCCTTCCTGATCGAGGAGGGGTTCGCCTCCGTCGTCACCCTCTCCCGGCTCGCCGTCGGCCCGGACTTCGCCCCGCGCGTGGTCGAGTTCTCCGCGCCGCCACCCCGCCAACACGACCTCTACGGCGCCCTGTTCGGCTGCCCGGTCCGGTTCCGCGCCCCGGCCGACGGCATCGTCATCGACCCAGCGTGGGCCCGCGCCCGGATGCCCGGCCGTGACCCGGTGACCTACGCCTCGACCCTGGAGACCCTCGACGCCCAACTCGCCTCCCGCACCGACCAACAGGACCTCCTCGAAGTCCTGGAGGTGTCCGTCGCGCAGAGCCTCCCGGTGATCCCGTCCTTCGGCGAGCAGGCACGACGGCACGCGACGAGCGAACGGACACTGCGCCGCAGACTCGCCGACTGCGGCACGACGTACGAGGCGCTGGCCGAGGGCGTACGCCGGGAACGTGTCGAACAGCTGCTGCTCCGCCCGGAGTTGACGCTGCGTGAGATCGCACGGCGCGCGGGCTTCTCCGACGAACGGGCCCTGCGCCGCGCGGTACGCCGCTGGCACGGCAGCTCTCCGGTCCAGCTACGGGAGCAACTGCTCCGGGCGGCGGCGCACCGCGAGTGACGCGGTCAGCGGGTGGTCAACGGGTGCGTATCCAGACCGTCTTCTCCCGCGTCCACTGGTCGAAGGCGTTCGTGGACTTCTCCACGCCGCCGAACCCGGACTGCTTCCAGCCGCCGAAGGGGGTGCTGATGTCGCCCTCGCTGTACGCGTTCACGGAGACCACGCCCGCCTCGATGCCCCGGGCCAGCCGTAGCGCGGTGTCGAGGTCGCGGGTCCAGACCGAGGCGGCGAGCCCGTACTCAGTGGCGTTGGCCATCCGCACCGCCTCTTCCTCCGAGCCGAAGGTCTCGACGGTGACCACGGGACCGAACAACTCCCTTGTGAGTACGGCGCTTTCGGCGGGGGCGCGAGTGATCACGGTGGGCGGGTAGTAGGCACCGCGCGCGGGCAGCCCGTGGGGGAGTCCCGCTGTGTGGATCTGGGCGCCGGCCGTCCGGGCGGCATCCACGGCACCGGCGACCCGGTCGAAGGCGGCGCGGTTGATCAGCGGTCCCTGCTGGGTGCGAGGGTCGGACGGATCGCCGATGACGAGATCCCTCGCCGCAGCGGTGAACCGCTCCACGACCTCCTCGGCGATGCTGTGGTGCACCAACACCCTTGAACCGGCGGTGCAGTTCTGCCCCATCGTCAGGAACGCGGCCTCGATCATGTCGCCGATCAGCTCGTCGCCGTAGGAGAGCGCGTCGGCCATCAGCACCTGCGGGCTCTTGCCGCCCATCTCCAGGGAGACGCGCTTGAAGTTGCTGTCGGCGGCGGCCTTGAGGATGTGCCGGCCGGTGGCGGTGGAGCCGGTGAAGGAGAGGGCCTGGACGAGGGGGTCGCGGGCGAGGGCCGCGCCGGCTTCGTCGCCGTAGCCGGGGAGGACCGTGAGTACCCCGTCGGGCAGGCCGGCCTCGGCGGCGAGGGCGGCCAGGTGGAGGGCCGAACGCGGGGTCGCTTCGGCGGGTTTGAGGAGGAGGCAGTTGCCCGCTGCGAGGGCGGGGCCGATCTTCCAACTGGCCATCGCCAGGGGGTAGTTCCAGGGGAGGATCGCCGCACCCACGCCGACCGGTTCGCGGCTGATGAGGCCCAGGCCGTCGGGTCCGCCCGGTGCGATCCGGCCGAAGACCTTGTCGGCCGCCTCGGCGAACCAGCGGATCGACTCGATCGCGCCCGGTACGTCCCCCGTACGGCACTCCGTGACGGGCTTGCCCGCGTCCTCGCTGTCCAGCCGGGCGAGGGTCTCGGCGTCGCGTTGCATGAGGTCGGTCAGGCGCAGCAGTACGGCGCTGCGTTCCCGGACCGGAAGCCGTGACCAGATCCCGGAGTCGTGGACGTCCCGGGCCTGTTCGGCGGCCTTCGTGACGTCGTCGGCGCTCGCGGCGGGGAGGGTGGTGATCGGTTCGCCGGTGGCGGGGTCGACGATGGTCAGCGTGTCGTTCCCGGTCATGCCTCCTCCACCAACTCCCAGCGCCCGTCGGTCTGTCGGGCCAGTCCGCGGCGGCGGAGTTCCTCCAGATAGCGGGCCATGCCGCGGTCGCCGCGCCTGCGGAACAGGGGGAAGACCCGGGGCAGCAGGTTCGGTACGAGCATCGCGAACCGCACCAGACGGGACTCGCCGGAGCGGGGATAGGCCTCCAGGCGGGGCCTGTCGAGGAGGCTCACGACGGCCGTGACGACGTTCGCGGGCTGTTGCGGCTGGTCCTGGAACTGCATGGAGTTGCCACCGTCCACGGCCTCCTGTCGCAGCATCCGGGTGTCGGTCGCCGAGGGCAGTACCGACCCGGCCAGGATACCCTTGCTCCGCAGGTCGAGCCCGATGGCGAGCATCGCGCCGCGCAGCCCGAACTTGGACGCCGTGTAGATCGGCGTCTCGCCCAGCGGGAAGATCCCGCCGAGGGAGACCGTGGTCACCACGCGGGCATCGCGCGAGGCCTTCAGGAGGGGGATCGCGATCCGGGTGGCGACCAGCGGGGAGGTCAGGTTGAGGGCGATCTCCCGTTCGATGCTCTCGACGCTGCGGACGTCGAAGCGCTCCGAGCTGGTCATGCCCACGTTGTTCACCAGCACGTCGATGCGGCCGTAGACATCGGCGACCTGCTCGAACAGCCGCTCCAGGTCGGTGCGTCGGAGCAGATCGCAGCCGATGCCGGTGTGTCCGGCGCCGGGCAGTTCCGCGGCCAGCTTCTCCGCACGAACCCCGTCGACGTCGACGACGACACATCGGGCGCCGGCCGCGGCGAAGCGGTGGCACAGCGCACTGCCGATGCCGCCCGCGCCGCCGGTGACCAGCATGACCTTGTCGGCGAAGTCGAACTTCCCGCTCATGCCGAGGCCTCCACGCGTCGGGCCGCGGACCGCACCGGTGGTGCCTGCCCCTCGGTGCGCCAGCCCATCTGGCGGGCGACCTTGCCGAGGTACTTCACGAACGCTCCGCTGTCGACGTAACCGGTGTGACGCGGCGAGGCGACGAACTTCAGCCCGCCGGACAGGTCGGGTCGGTCGGCGCGGATCATCTGGGCGAACCGCTCGGCGTTGGGCAGACCGTGACGCGTGTCGTCGAGATACCCGGCGATCAACTGCGCCTGGCTGTCGAAGAGTTGGTAAGCACCGGAGTTGGTCTCCACGAACCCGATCCCGAACAGGCCCTGGTGCTCGCGCGAGAACGACGACAGATACAGGTCGGGATGCTGCTCGTCCCCGAAGTACCGCTGCGCGACCGGGACTTTGTGGACGTAGCCCGTGGCCAACAGGACGAGATCGAAGTCGTCGCGCGTGCCGTCCGTGAAGTGCACGGTGCTGCCCTCGGCACGGGCGATCCCCGGCCTGGCGGTGATGTCGCCGTGCTGGAGGTGGTGGATCAGCATCGAGTTGATGGCCGGGTGCGTCTCGAAGAGCTTGTGGTCCGGCTTCTGCAGGCCCAGGCGGGTCGGATCGCCGTTGACGATCCGCAGGAGTCCGCCGAAGACACGCTGCGCCAGCCACATCGGCAGATGCGGACCGCTGTTGGCGATGGTGTCCACCGGGCGCCCGAACAGGTGCTTGGGGATGAACCAGTACCCGCGCCGCATGCTGATCACCGCGTGGTCGGCCGTCCGGGCCGCGTCGCAGGCGATGTCGCAGCCCGAGTTCCCCGCACCCACGACCAGCACCCGCTTGCCCCGCAGTTCCTCGGCGCTGCGATAGCCGGCGGTGTGCCGGACCTCGCCGCTGAACTGCCCAGGAATATCAGGGATGTTGGGGTGCCACTGCGAGCCCGTGCACACCACGACCTGACCGTGCAGGCTCTCCCGCCCGTCGGCCCGGACGACCGTCCAGGTGCCGTCCGGGTTCTTCTCGACGCTCTCCACCCCGACGCCGAACTCGATCCGGTCCGTGAGCCCGTAGGTGTCGGCGAAGGACCGCAGGTACGACAGGATCTGCCGGTGCGGCGGATAGTCCGCGAAGTGGTCGGGCATCGGGAAACCGCCGAAGCCCGAGAGGGTCCTGCTGGAGATGAAGTGGGCCGACTCGTACATCGGGCCGCCCGGGTTCTCGATGTCCCAGATACCGCCGAGCCCGGTGTGCCGCTCCAGATGCGTGTACGGCAGCTTCCGCTCGGCCAGGGCTCGGGCTACGGCCAGCCCGGCAGGCCCCGCTCCGATCACACACGTGTCCAACTGGCTGTCTTCCTTCACGAGCCTGCCTCCTCGTTCGTCCCGTTCGACGGGTGGTGGAGGAAACGTATGCACTCGCTGAGCTGCGGGAACTGACCCGCGCGGCCAGGGACCGGACCTCAGCGGCCGGGGCGCGGTCACGGGCGTCGGGCTGCGCGCATCCCGACTTGTTCGGACGACTTGTTCGTGGGACTCAGTCGATATGATGGGCTCATGGCTCACGTTTCCGCGGCCGAGCGCCGCCCTCAGCTCATCAAAGCGGCCATCGACTTCATGACGAGGGAGGGGGTCGCGGCCGGCAGCACGCGTGCCATCGCCGCCGAGCTGGGGGTCGCCCAGGCCACGGTGCACTACACCTTCGGTACGAAGGAAGGGCTGTACCTCGCGGTCATGGAGCAGCTCACGGAGGCTCTGGTGGCCCAGGTCGAGCGGGCCGCACCGGCCGACGGAGGGTTCGAGGAGACGGCGGGCGCGTTGGTGGGCGCGCTGTGGCGGACGGTGCGTGAGCAGCCCGAGAGCCATCAACTCCTCACGGAACTGACCATGTTCGCGCTCCGCTCGCCCGCTCTGAGCGAGGCCCTCAATGCCCACTACCGGGGCGTGACGGAGGTGACCGCGAAGCTGATCACCGAGGCGGCCGAACGCACCGGCCGGCCCCTCGCCCAGCCCGTCGCCGCGATCGCGCGGTTCTTCCTCGCCGGCTTCGACGGGCTGATGCTGCAACACCTCGCGCTGCCCGACGAGGAGGCCGAGCGCATCTGCCTCCAGGCCTTCGTGTCCGCCGTGGTGGCGATGGCGGGGGGACGGCTGGAGCTGGTGCCGGTACCGGTGGGCTGACGCGACGCACCAGGGGTGCGACCTAATCCATATGCGACCTTGTCATGCGACAAGGTCGCTTGTTTTTGTCGTCTGAACAACGCCTCTGAGCTGGCCTTGTGGTGTTGGGGGACGTGCGTCACGGTTGAATGACTGGGTCGAGCGACTTGAGCAGGTGATAAAGTCGGCTCATCGATCGAGACGCCCCTTGGCGCGAGCCCGTCACGCGACCCAGGGCCCGGCTGCCGTCCGGTCGGCGCCCCCGCCCCCTCCCAGGGAGTTAGTCATGGCTGTCCTGCTTCACCGGCTGGGCCTCGGCGCCTACCGGTACCGCAAACTCGTCCTGGGCATATGGCTCTTGGTCCTGGCCGCGCTCATCACGTGCGTCGGCGTCTTCGGCGGCAAGCTCGACGACCGCTTCTCGGTGCCGGGCACCGAGTCGCAGCGGGCGTTGGACAGCCTGAGCAAGACCCTTCCGGAAGCCTCGGGCGCGAGCGCGCAGATCGTCTTCACGGCGCCCGAGGGGCACCGGATCACCGAAGCCCCGTACGCGACGATCATCGCCCGACCGTGGCAGAGGCCGAGCGGGCACCCCAGGTCAGCGATGTGGTCGACCCCCGTACCGCCGGTGCCGTCTCCGCCGACCGGACGGCGGCGATCGTCCAGGTCCAGTACCGCGTGCAGACCGCGGAGGTCCGGACGTCGTCCGTGGACGCGATCAAGAGCGCGGCCCACGCGGCGGAACGGGACGGGCTGCGGACCTCGGTGGGCGGTTCTGTCTTCAACAGCAAGGGAGTTCACATCGGACCGTCGGGGATCATCGGTGTGGCCGTGGCGCTGCTCGTGCTCGTCGTCACGTTCGGTTCGCTGCTCGCCGCCGGCATGGCGCTGCTGCCCGCCCTGATCGGAGTGGCGGCCGGACTCACCGGACTGCTCGCCCTCGCGCCCGCCGTCAGCATCTCCTCCACGGCCGTCACGCTCGCCCTGATGCTGGGCCTGGCCGTCGGCATCGACTACGTCCTGTTCATCCTCTCCCGCCACCGACAGCAACTCGCCCGCGGAACCGACCCGAAGGAATCCGTCGCGCTGGCCGTCGGCACGGCCGGGAGTGCCGTGGTCTTCGCCGGCGCCACCGTGATCATCGCGCTCGCCGCGCTGAGCGTCATCGGCATTCCGTTCCTGACCACGATGGGCCTCGGGGCGGCTGGAGCCGTCCTCATCGCGGTGCTGGCCGCGCTCACTCTCGTCCCCGCGACAGCCGGTTTCGCCGGTACACGACTCGCCCCCAAGCCCGGGAGCCGTGCCGCACGGCGGGCCGCTGACGCCGAAGGGGCCACCGGCCGCACCACGTTGGGCTCCCGCTGGACGAAGTGGGTCATCGCCAAACCACTGCTGACCGTGTGCGCCGTCACAGGCATCCTGGTCACCCTCATGCTGCCCGCCGCCGACCTGCGCCTGGCCCTCCCCGACAACGGCTCGGCCCCGCACGCCTCCACCCAGCGCACCGCCTACGACACGATCAGCGCGAAGTTCGGCCCCGGGTTCAACGGCCCGCTGCTCGTCCTGGCCGAGACCAACAACCGTACGGCCGCCGCGAGTTCACAGGCCGGAGTCCAAGTGGCCGCGAAACTGCGCACGTTGAGGAACGTCAAGGCCGTCCTGCCGCCCGAGCCCACCGGCGACCCCGCGCAGAGCGTCGTCACCGTGCTGCCCAACTCGGGCCCCGACAGCGTCCGTACCGACCGGCTCGTCCGCGACATCCGCGCGGTCGCGTCCGATCTCCGTGCCACCACCGGCGCCTCGATCGCGGTCACCGGCACCACCGCCGTCAACATCGACGTCTCCAACCGCCTCAGCGACTCCCTGCTGCCCTTCGTCGCCATCGTCGTGGGCCTGAGCCTGCTCCTGCTGATGATGGTCTTCCGGTCGCTGGTCATCCCCGTCAAGGCCGCGGTCGGCTTCCTGCTCTCGGTGGGTGCCTCGCTCGGTCTGGTCGTGGCCGTCTTCCAGTGGGGCTGGCCGGCCGACGTCCTCGGCGTGCCGCACAGCGGTCCTGTCGTCAGCTTCCTGCCGATCATCCTGATCGGTGTGCTGTTCGGACTGGCCATGGACTACGAGGTGTTCCTCGTGTCCGGGATGCGCGAGGAGTGGGCCCGCACCGGCCGGGCCCGCCAGTCGGTCGTCGACGGCGCGCGGCACAGCGTGCGGGTCGTCACCGCCGCCGCCCTGATCATGTTCACCGTCTTCGCCGGGTTCTTCCCGCTCGACGACTCCCTCATCAAACCCATCGCGTTCGCCCTGGCGGTCGGCGTGGCCATCGACGCCTTCGCCGTCCGTATGACGCTCGTACCGGCGGTGCTTGCCCTCGCGGGGCGGGGCGCCTGGTGGCTGCCGGCCTGGCTGGACCGGCTCCTGCCCGGCCTCGACGTCGAGGGGAGCAGCCTCCAGAAGGCCGTACCGTCGGACAGTAGGGAACCCGAACCCGTAGGTGCCGGCGGGGCGCGCGGGAACTCCGGGGAGTGATGGGCCGTTACGCACATACCGGGCCTTGGGGCGGAGTTGAAGAAGATTTCACCCGAGCCCTGAGTCCGGCGCCCCCTCAGCCGCGAATCCGGAGGCCCGAACGATGACCCGGATCCACCCCCACGCACACCC
>NZ_JBXVPZ010000057.1:0-32059 GCF_057961495.1 Streptomyces sp. P5F9
CTGGTGTGGAGTGGTGACCGGCACGGAACTCCCGGCCGCTGGTGTGGAGTGGTGACCGGCACGGAACTCCCGGCCGCTGGTGTGGAGTGGTGACCGGCACGGAACTCCCGGCCGCTGGTGTGGAGTGGTGACCGGCACGGAACTCCCGGCCGCTGGTGTGGAGTGGTGACCGGCACGGAACTCCCGGCCGCTGGTGTGGAGTGGTGACCGGCACGGAACTCCCGGCCGCTGGTGTGGAGTGGTGACCGGCACGGAACTCCCGGCCGCCGGTGCGGAGTTGCGACCGGCACGGAACGCCCCGCCACCGGTGCGGAGTTTGCGACCGGAACAGAACTCCCAGCCACCGGTGCGGAGTTGCCGCCGGGTGCGGAGCTGTCGGCCGGTGATGGGGAATTGCCCGTCGGCACCGCACCTCAGCCGAGCCAGTGCCTCCGCCCCACGCTGATCAACCGCATCTGCTGCTGGGCGAGTTGGGCCACGCGCTCGCGCTCCTCCGCCGACGCCTCCAGTGCCTCCAGGAAGAGCGAGGCCGTGATGAGCATCTGGTCGACATAGAGGTGGGCCAGCATCAGCAGGTCGTCGTCGCGCCAGCCCCGCGACTCGGGGTCCTTGGCGAGCTCGGCCTTCACCTCCTCGGCGAACCGGGCGAGTTGGTCCCGGATGGCCTCCCGTACCGGCTGCACCCCGCCGTGCCGCTCGCGCGCGATGAAGCGGACGTGCGCCGGGTATGTGTCCACGTGGTGGGCGATCAACTCGACCGCCCGTGTGATGCGTTGGCCGCTGTCCGCCGGTGCCACCGTCTGCCGGATCATCGGATGCAGACTGCCCAGCGCCTCCTCGACGAGCGCGACCCCGAGGTCGGCCGTAGAGCGGAAGTGCCGGTAGAAGGCGGTCGGGGCGACGCCCACGGCCCGGGTGACCTCGCGCAGGCCCAGACTGCTCAGGCTCTGCTCCTCCAGCAGCCCCAACGCGGCGTCCAGCAACGCCTGTCGGGTCTTCTGCTTCTGTACCTGCCGGATGCCGAGGGTGTGACTCATGTCATCCAGTTAACAACTGTTCTCCGTAATTGGAAAGTCGTCGGACGCGCTAGACTCAAGTTCAGTGAACAAGTGTTACTACAACCGTTCACCGAAACGTAACGAGAGCCGTCCCGGACGTCCCGGCCGGCTCGGAGGGGGATTCATCCCATGCTGTTCCTCGTCGTAGCGCTCCTGCTGTTCGGCGTCGTGGTGGGCACCGTGGCCCACGCCCCGCTCGCCTTCACCGCCGTCGCCGCCACCGTCATCGCCGTATGGCTGGGCATCTTCGCGCTCCGCGAGCGGCACGGCCGCCGCAGCCGTACGACCGCCAACTGACTGTCCGCGGCTGCCAGTCGGCCGCCCGACCCATCACCCGCCCGATCATCGGGAGCTGAACCCACATGCAACTCACCGCACCGGCAACCAGCACCACCACCACCGACAACGCCCACGTGAAGCCCACCGGCCGTCGTGACGCCGACGGCATGGCCGTCGCGTCCTTCATCCTCGGCCTCGTCGGTCTGCTCGTGCTCAACGTGTTCCTCGGCCCGATCGCCATCGCCCTGGCCGGCGTGGCGCTGTGGCGCGGTACCGCCCGTCGCGGCCGTGCCTTCCTCGGCCTCGGACTCGGCATCGCCGATCTGCTGGTCCTCGTCGCCTTCATGCAGCTGGACAGCACGGTCTCCTGGAGCTTCTAGGAGACCCGCCGGATCCCGCCAGGCGTCCCCGCCCCTCCGGGGTGCGCACCGGGGCCCGTAGAATCGGCGTCACCATGGCATACCTCGACCACGCCGCGACCACCCCGATGCTTCCCGAGGCAGTCGAGGCGATGACGGCCCACCTGAGCATCACGGGCAACGCCTCTTCCCTCCACGCTTCCGGCCGCAAGGCCCGCCGTACGGTCGAAGAGGCCCGGGAGACCCTCGCCGAAGCGCTCGGCGCCCGCCCCAGCGAGGTCGTGTTCACCTCCGGTGGCACCGAGGCCGACAACCTCGCCGTGAAGGGCCTGTACTGGTCCCGCCGCGACGCCGACCCGGCCCGCACCCGGGTCCTGGCCAGCCCCGTCGAGCACCACGCCGTCCTGGACGCCGTCCACTGGCTGGGCGAGCACGAGGGCGCCACCGTCGAGTACCTCCCGGTCGACTCCTACGGCCGGGTGCGCCCCGAGGTGCTGCGCGAGGCGATCGCCCGGAACCCCGACGACGTCGCCCTGGCGACCGTGATGTGGGCCAACAACGAGATCGGCACGGTCATGCCGGTCCGTGAACTCGCCGATGTGGCAGGGGAGTTCGGCATCCCGCTGCACGCCGACGCGGTGCAGGCCTTCGGTCAGGTCCCGGTCGACTTCGCCGCCTCCGGGCTCGCCGCGGCGACCGTCTCCGGGCACAAGATCGGCGGACCGTACGGCATCGGCGCCCTGCTGCTGGGCCGCGAGTACACCCCCGTACCCGTCCTGCACGGCGGCGGCCAGGAACGCCATGTCCGCTCCGGCACCCTCGACGTCCCCGCGATCGCCTCCTTCGCGGTCGCCGGCCGGCTCGCCGCCGAGCAGCGCGAGTGGTTCGCCCGCGAGATCGGCGCCCTGCGCGACGAGCTGGTCTCCGCCGTCCGTACGGCGGTCCCGGACGCGATCCTCGGCGGCGACCCGGTGGACCGCCTCCCGGCCAACGCCCACTTCACGTTCCCCGGCTGCGAGGGCGACTCCCTGCTGCTCCTGCTGGACGCCCAGGGCATCGAGTGCTCCACCGGCTCGGCCTGCACGGCGGGCGTCGCCCAGCCCAGCCACGTCCTCCTCGCCACCGGCACCGATCCGGACCTGGCCCGCGGCACCCTGCGCTTCTCCCTCGGCCACACCTCTACGGAGGCCGATGTGGAGGCCGTGGCGAAGGCGATCGGCCCGGCGGTGGACCGTGCTCGCGCCGCCGGGCTGACCTGAGCGCCGTTCGCCGGCTCGCCGCCTAGCTCTCCGTCACCATCAGGGCGGCCATCATGCCCTCGTCCTCATGCTGCAGAAGATGGCAGTGGAGCATGTACATATAGGTGTCGTCGGCGTAGTCGGTGAACTCCATGGCGATCTCGATCGAGCCGCCACCGACCACTTCGTAGGTGTCGTACCAGCCGAGTTCGACGCCTGTCGGTGTCTCGCCGTTGATCGATATGAGCTGGTACGGCACGTCGTGCAGATGGAACGAGTGTTCCAGCTGGGTGCTGTTCTTGATCGTCCAGATCTCCTTGGCTCCCAGCGTGGTGCTGATCATCGCCATGGAGGACATGCTGGTGCCGGCCGAGCCGTTGATCAGCATGGTCGTGCCGCTCTGGCCGAGCGTGATCGTGCGGGCCGTGAAGTCGCTGGTGTCGTAGCGGTCGATGGTGTTGAGGGTGCTGGGGAGGTCGTCCGGGGTGTCGGTGCCGCTCGCGGTGATGGCGAGAACGTCGTAGGTGCCGCTGCCTCCACGGACCCAGCCGGTGGTGATGACGGCCTGGAGCGTCGCGTCCGCGCTCAGGTCCATCACGAACTCGGCACGGGCGCCGGCCACCAGCCGGATCGACGTGACGTCGGTCGCCTCGGTCAGATAGCCCTGGTCGGTGGCGATCTGGCTGAGCGTGCCGCCGTCGCTGCGCTGGACGGTGATGATGTCGGAGGGCGAGGCGTTCAGCACGCGGAAGCGGGTGCGGGTCTTGGTGGCCGTGAAGCCGAGGGTGGTGGAGTCGACGTTCGTGCCGTTCAGCAGCAGCGGGTAGCTGAGACCGCTGCTGAGGTAGCCCGCCAGGTCGTACTTGATGTCCCCGGCGCTGTCGGTGGCGAGGCACTGGAAGATGAGCGGGATGTCGTCGACGCCGTAGTCGCTGGGCAGGTCCGACGAGGTGGTCGAGTCGTCCTCGACGATGATCATCCCGGCCAGCCCGTGCACCGCCTGCTTGGCCGTGGTGCCCAGCGCGTGCGGGTGGTACCAGAGGGTCTTCGCGTCGTCGTCGACCGTGAACGTCGGCGACCAGGTCGTCCCGTCGGAGAACGCGACCTGCGGGCCGCCGTCCATCTTGGCCGGGACGTGGGCGCCGTGGAAGTGGACGGTGGTGTCCTCGCCCAGGCTGTTGGTGATGTTCAGCAGGACCGTGTCGCCGTTGGTCCACTTCATGGTGGGGCCGAGGAACGACTGGTTGTAGCCCATGGTGTCGCTGGTGACCCCGCTCAGCACCTCGGCGGTGCCGGTCTTGGCCTCCAGGGTGAAGGTCGTGGTGCTGTCGCTGGTCGTGCCCTCCAGGAGGTCCGGGATGACCAGGGTGCTGTCCGCCGCGGACGCCTTGTTCTTCGCCGCGTCGTTCAGCAGTGAGAAGGCGCCTCCCGCCGCGGCGACCGCCGCGATGCCGGCCCCGGCCATACCGCCGAGGAACTTGCGCCGGTGCAGACCCTTGCCCCGGAGCGCGATGTCCTTGCTGTGCTCGCGCTTCTCGGCCGTGGACTTGCGGTGGTTGCCCTTCGCGTCTCTGCTCTCTTCGGACGCGGGCTCGCTGGTGTGTGTCATGGGGCCAGAGATTTGACCTAAGGACTGTGTAAAGACTGGGGAGTTGTTAGTAGCCAGCCGGGCAGTCTGTGAAAGGTAAGCGGGCGCGGTCGCTCCCCAACTCCCCTTGAATCAAAGCGGAGTTGGCGTGCCCCAGGTCACATCCGGAGCGGGGGACGCATCGGACACCGCCGTGACTGAAACGACTCATAGCCAAACCGCCATGTGACGCGAGTCACGCTTGTGTCCGGTGTGCCCGCCTTACGAGTGCCATGTACCGGTCCCAGTCCCAGTACCGCCCGGGATCCGTGTGATCGGTCCCCGGCACCTCCACGTGCCCGATGACGTGCTTCCGGTCCACAGGGATTCCGTAGCGCCGGCATATCTCCGCCGTCAGTCGCGCGGAGTTCGTGTACATCGCGTCCGTGAACGACGACTTCCGCTCCACGAAGCCCTCGTGCTCGATGCCGACACTGCGTTCGTTGTACTCGCGGTTCCCCGCGTGGAAGGCCACGTCCAGCTCGCGGATCATCTGCGTGATGTCCCCGCGCTGCCGGACGATGTAGTGCGCGGCCGCCTGGTGCGAGGGGTCCTCGAAGGCCTTCACCGCACTCTCGTAACTGCCCTGCGTGACATGGATGACCACCCGGTCTATCGCGTAGTCGTCCGGCCGGTCGGCCCGCCGGTAGTTCGCCGAGGAAGCAGCCACCCACGTGGCCCCCGGGAAGTCGACCGCCCCCGGAGTCCGCGGCTTCTCCACCCCCGGCGTCCGCCACCACAACCGCGCCAACTCGTCCCGAGCCACCACAGCGGTCCCTACGGCGGCCACGGCCCCGCCGATGAGCAGCGCACGCCGCCCGGGCCGCCGGCCGACGGGACCTGGTGACGTGTCCGCGGGGCCCGGCGGCTTCCCCGCCTGATCGTCCTCGGTGTCCTGCTTGTCCTGACGGTTCTGATCGCTCTGTGTCTCCCCCATGTGATCGTCAACGGATACTCGCGGGCCCCGGTTCCCGATGACCCGTACCCTGGAAGGGTTATGACTGAGACCTCGCCGCGCCCCCGCCCCCTTCGCGTACTCGCCGCCATGTCGGGCGGCGTCGACTCCGCCGTCGCCGCCGCCCGCGCCGCCGAAGCCGGCCACGACGTGACCGGCGTCCACCTCGCGCTCTCCGCGAACCCGCAATCGTTCCGCACGGGCGCGCGTGGCTGTTGCACGATCGAGGACTCACGGGACGCCCGCCGCGCCGCCGACGTCATCGGCATCCCGTTCTACGTCTGGGACCTCGCCGACCGCTTCCGTGAGGACGTCGTCGAGGACTTCGTCGCCGAGTACGAGGCAGGCCGCACCCCGAACCCGTGCCTGCGCTGCAACGAGAAGATCAAGTTCGCCGCGCTCCTCGACAAGGCGCTCGCCCTCGGCTTCGACGCGGTCTGCACCGGCCACTACGCCCAGGTGATCGTGAACGAGGACGGCACCCGCGAACTGCACCGCGCCTCCGACATGGCGAAGGACCAGTCGTACGTCCTCGGTGTCCTGGACGAGCGGCAGCTCGCGCACGCGCTGTTCCCGCTCGGCGACACCGTGACGACGAAGGACGAGATCCGCGCGGAGGCCGAGCGCCGGGGCCTCGCGGTCGCCAAGAAGCCCGACTCGCACGACATCTGCTTCATCGCCGACGGCGACACCCAGGGCTTCCTGGCCAAGCGCCTCGGCAAGGCCGAGGGCGACATCGTCGACGAGTCCGGCTCCGTCATCGGCTCGCACGAGGGCGCGTACGGCTTCACCATCGGCCAGCGCAAGGGCCTGCGGATCGGCACCCCGGCCGCCGACGGCAAGCCGCGCTACGTCCTGGACATCTCCCCGGTCGACAACACGGTGACGGTCGGCCCGGCCGCCTCCCTGGACGTCAGCGGCCTCACCGCCGTCAAGCCCCGCTGGTGCGGCACGGCCCCCACCGGCCCCGGCACCTACACCGCCCAGCTCCGCGCCCACGGCGGCGAGACCGAGGTCACCGCCGAACTCGTCGACGGCACCCTGGAGGTGTCGTTCACCGAGCCGGTACGGGGCGTGGCCCCCGGGCAGGCGATCGTGCTGTACGACGACACGCGCGTGGTGGGGTCGGCGACGATCGCGACGACCACGCGCGCGGCGACGGCGATGGCCTGAGACCAGAGACTGAGATCAGGGCGCCTGAGAACAAGGCCTGAGACCGGGGCCGAGTCGTCGGGCGGCCGGGTCAGTTCGAGTTCGCGAAGAACTCGGCGAGCACGGGCGCGAGGACGACCGGGTCCACCATGTGGCTCTGACCGTCCAGCGTGCGATACGTCCCGTCCGGCGCCGCGTCCGCCACGGCCCGCGCGGCCTCCCGCATCCACTCGGCGCTCGCCCCGCCCGCGATGGTGAGCACCGGGACGGACAGGGACGCCAGCAGCTCCGCCGGCACCGATCCGTCCCCCATGGCCGCGTCGTCGTAGGCGAGAGTCGGGGCGATGGCCTCCATGCCGGGCCACATGGGGGAGTGGCGGGCGCCGTCGATCATCTCCGGGGGTGCGCCGGTGAGCGCCATGAAGAGCGCGACGGCGTCGCCGTGGCGGCCCTCGGCGAGGAGTTCCGTGAGGCGCTCGGTGTACTCGGCGCGCTCCTTGGCGCCGGTCGCGTCGAGGGCGAACGGCGGCTCGTACAGCGCGACTTGGGTGACGGGGAGGCCGCTCGCCGCCGCGTGCAGGACGAGGGCGGCGCCGGACGAGTGGCCGTAGAGGGCCGCGCTGCCGCCGACGGCGTCGATCAGCGCCGCGAGGTCCTCCACCTCGCGGGCCACGGCGAACGGCGCCGTGTCGCCGCTCGCGCCCCGGCCCCGACGGTCGTACGGGACGGCCCCGAACCGGTGCGCGAGCTGCGCGGCGAGCGGCAGCAGGCCGTCGCCCGTCGTCATCGCGCCACCGACGAGGACGACGGGCGGGCCCGCACCGATGCGTTCGTACGCGATGGCGGTGCCGTCACGCGAAACAGTCTTCTTCTCCATGTCGGTGAAGACTGCCGAAGGAACGCCGACTAATCGGTCACGACACCTCTCAATCGGTCACGACACTTCTACTTCGTAGAAGCAGAGGTGGTCCTTGATCTGTGCGACGTCGGGCTTGGGGTCGGGGTACGCCCACACCAGGTCGGGGGCGTCCGGCAGGGACCAGTAGGACGCGTCGCCCTTGAAGGGGCAGTGCGTGTGGGTCTCGGAGGGGGTCAGGAGGTCGAGGCGTACATCCTCCGGAGGGAGGTAGTACCGCACCGGAGAACCGGTCTCCTTCAGGACGAGGGGGCGGTCGCTCTCCGCCAGCACCTGGTCGCCGTGGACGACGCGGACGTGCCGGTCGCCCTGCTCGATCGTGATCGTGTGTCCTTGGGCCATACCGGAAAAGCACTCGCGGACCCCTGGTTCTTCCCGCGTACGGTGACGACATGAGGATCTGTGTCTTTCTCTCCGCCGCCGACCTGGACGAGCGCTACACGCGCCCCGCGCGCGAGTTCGCGGAACTGCTCGGCAAGGGCGGACACACTCTCGTCTGGGGCGGTTCGGAGGCAGGCCTGATGAAGGTGGTCGCCGACGGCGTACAAGCGGCCGGCGGACGGCTGGTGGGCGTCTCGGTGACCTTCCTGGCGGCGAAGGCTCGCGCGGGCGCCGACGAGATGGTGATCGCCGGCGACCTCGCCGAACGCAAGAAGCTGCTCCTGGAGAAGTCCGACGCCGTGGTCATCATGGTGGGCGGCACCGGGACGCTGGACGAGGCCACGGAGATCCTGGAGCTGAAGAAGCACGGCCACACCGACAAGCCGGTGGTGCTGCTGAACACCGCGGGCTTCTACGACGGCCTGAAGACCCAGTTCCGGCGCATGGAGGACGAGGGGTTCCTGCCCGTCCCGCTCACCGACCTGGTGTTCTTCGCGGAGGAGCCGGTGGGGGCGCTGGCCTACCTGGAGGAGAGCCAGGGCATCGGGTGATGCGAGCATGGCGGACATGGCTACACATGTGATCACCGGGGCCGGATCCGGCATCGGCGCGGCCGTCGCCCGCCGGCTGCACGCGCGCGGGGACGAACTCGTGCTCCACGCGCGCGACGCGGGCCGCGCGAAGGAACTGGCGGCGGAGTACCCCGGGGCGAGCACCCTGGTAGGCGATTTGGCGGACCCGGACAAGCTCAGCTGGGCGTTCTCGCACCAGAGCCTGCCCGACCGCGTGGACACGCTCCTGCACATCGCCGGAGTGGTCGACCTCGGCCCGGTGGGCGAGCTGACCCCGAAGACCTGGCGCCACCAGCTGAACGTCAACCTGATCGCCCCCGCCGAGCTGACCCGCCACTTCCTGCCCCAACTCCGGCTGTCCGGCGGCCACGTCCTCTTCGTGAACTCCGGCGCGGGCCTGCGGGCGAGCGCCGACTGGTCCGCGTACGCCGCCTCCAAGCACGGCCTGAAGGCCCTGGCGGACTCCCTGCGCCACGAGGAGCACGCCAACGGCGTCCGCGTCACCTCGGTCTACCCCGGCCGCACCGCCAGCCCCATGCAGGCCAAGGTCCACCAACAGGAGGGCAAGCAGTACGACCCCTCCCAGTGGATCGACCCCGAGTCGGTCGCGACGACGATCCTGATGGCGATCGATCTGCCGGGGGACGCGGAGGTCAACGACCTGACGGTGCGGCCGGGACGGTGAGGTTGCCCCCTGGGGCTCCGCCCCAGACCCCGCCAAGGGGGCGCAGCCCCCAGGGGCGTCACCCCTGCCCCAGGGTTCCGTAGGCTGCCGGGGTGAGCAACCAACCTACGTTCAGCTTCGGCGCGGCCACCGGCATCGGCTCCCTCCCCGGCACCGATGCCCGGGAAGCCGCGAAGACCGCGACCGGTGCCTTCGAGGACTTTCCGTTCCTGCCCGAGCTGCCCGCCCGGGGACCCGGCGCGGACATGATCGGCCGGACCGCGGGGCTGCTCGTCGAGGTGTACGCGCGTGTGGAGCCCAGCGGTTGGCGGATCGGGGACCGGCCGGGGCGGGACACGAAGCGGGCGTGGGCGTGGCTGGGGGAGGACCTCGACGCGTTCGAGGAGTTCACCCAGGGGTACGAGGGCCCGCTCAAGGTTCAGGCAGTGGGGCCCTGGACCCTCGCCGCCAGTTTGGAGTTGAGGAACGGCGAGGCCGTGCTCTCCGACCCCGGCGCCTGCCGCGACCTCTCCGGCTCGCTCGCCGAAGGCCTGCGCATCCACCTCGCCGACGTCCAACGCCGCGTCCCCGGCGCCCAGATCGTGCTGCAACTCGACGAGCCGTCCCTGATCGGCGTACTGCGCGGACACGTCAGGTCCGCCAGCGGCTACCGCACCTACCGCGCCGTAGACCGCCAACTCGTCGAGAGCACGCTCCGCGAGGTCGTCCGGGTGCACGTGGACAGCCCTGTCGTCGTCCACTCCTGCGCACCGGACGTGCCGTTCGCCCTGCTGCGCCGGGCGGGCGCGGCAGGGGTGTCCTTCGACTTCTCGCTCCTCACCGAGCGTGACGACGACGTGATCGGCGAGGCGGTCGAGGCCGGCACCCGGCTCTTCGCCGGTGTCGTGCCGGGCACGGACACCGCGTTGTCAGACCCTGCCGGTAGCGTCATGGGTGTCAGGACGCTGTGGCGCAGGCTGGGGCTGCGACCGGGACTTCTCGCGGAGTCGGTCACGATCACCCCGTCGTGCGGACTCGCGGGGGCTTCTCCCGAGTACGCGCGCCATGCCCTCGCCCACTGCGTCCGGGCGGCGAGATCCCTCGCGGACAACCCTGAGTGACGGAAGGACAACACGGTGGCCGGCGACAGGCAAGCGGAGACGACGGTGCCCGCAGAGGCACGGGAGAAGCACGCGCAGCTCGCTGAGCAGATCGAGGAGCACCGCTTCCGGTACTACGTGAACGACGCCCCGGTCGTCAGCGACGCGGACTTCGACAAGCTCCTGCGCTCCCTGGAGGCGCTGGAGGAGGAGTATCCGGAGCTGCGGACGCCGGACTCGCCGACCCAGAAGGTCGCGGGGGCGTACGAGACGGAGTTCACCTCCGTCGTCCACCGCTCCCGCATGCTCTCCCTGGACAACGCGTTCGACGACCTGGAGCTCGCGGCCTGGGCCGAGCGCGTCCACAAGGATGTCGGCACCCCCGACTACCACTTCCTGTGCGAGCTGAAGGTCGACGGCCTCGCCGTCAACCTGACGTATGAGCACGGCCGGCTCACGCGCGCGGCGACCCGCGGCGACGGCCGTACGGGCGAGGACATCACGCCCAACGTCCGTACGATCGCGGAGATCCCGGACCGCCTCACCGGCGACCGCGTGCCCGACCTCGTGGAGATCCGCGGCGAGGTCTACTTCCCGATGGACAAGTTCGAGGAGCTCAACGCCCGTCTGGTGGAGGCCGGCGACAAGCCCTTCGCCAACCCCCGTAACGCGGCGGCGGGTTCACTGCGCCAGAAGGACCCCCGCGTCACCGCCACCCGCCCCCTGCACATGGTCGTGCACGGCATCGGCGCCCTGGAGGGCTTCGACCCCCTCACCCGACTCTCCGAGGCGTACGACCTGCTGAAGACCTGGGGCCTGCCGACCTCCGCGCACAACAAGGTGGTCGACGACCTCGACGGCGTACGGGAGTTCATCCGGTACTACGGCGAGAACCGCCACTCCGTGGCGCACGAGATCGACGGCGTGGTCGTCAAGCTCGACGAGATCCCCCTCCAGGGGCGGCTCGGTTCCACCTCCCGTGCCCCGCGCTGGGCGATCGCCTGGAAGTACGCGCCCGAGGAGGTCAACACCAAGCTCGTCAACATCCGTGTGGGCGTGGGCCGTACGGGCCGGGTCACGCCGTACGCCCAGGTCGAGCCGGTGACGGTGGCCGGCTCGGAGGTCGAGTTCGCGACGCTGCACAACCAGGAGGTCGTCAAGGCCAAGGGCGTCCTCATCGGCGACACGGTGGTGCTGCGCAAGGCCGGTGACGTCATCCCGGAGATCCTCGGCCCGGTCGCCGACCTGCGTGACGGCAGCGAGCGGGAGTTCGTCATGCCGGCCGAGTGCCCCGAGTGCGGTACGCCGCTGCGGCCGATGAAGGAGGGTGACATCGACCTCCGCTGCCCGAACGCCCGTGCCTGCCCTGCCCAGTTGAGGGAGCGCCTCTTCTACCTCGCGGGCCGCAAGGCACTCGACATCGACCACTTCGGCTACGTCTCGGCCGCCGCCCTCACCAAGCCGCTGGAGCCCGCGGACCCGCCGC
This sequence comes from Streptomyces sp. P5F9, assembly GCF_057961495.1. NCBI lineage: Bacteria > Bacillati > Actinomycetota > Actinomycetes > Kitasatosporales > Streptomycetaceae > Streptomyces > Streptomyces sp. P5F9. The sequence goes on from NZ_JBXVPZ010000057.1 coordinate 11,788, forward strand.
TGCGCGACGAGGGCGACCTGTTCGGGCTCACCATCGAGCAGTTGCTGCCCATCAAGGCGTACGTTCTCGACCAGGACAGCGGGCTGCCCAAGCGCGACCCGAAGACCGGCGAGGAGAAGATCGCCACGGTCTTCGCCAACCAGCAGGGCGAGCCGAAGAAGAACGCGCTGGCGATGCTGGAGACCATCGCGGCGGCCAAGGACCGCCCGCTGGCCCGCATCCTCACCGGCCTGTCGATCCGTCATGTCGGCCCGGTCGCGGCCGAGGCGCTGGCCCGCGAGTTCCGTTCGATCGAGCGGATCGAGCAGGCCACCGAGGAGGAGCTGGCGAACACCGACGGCGTCGGCGCGATCATCGCCGCCTCGCTCAAGGAGTGGTTCGCCGAGGACTGGCACCAGGAGATCCTGCGCAAGTGGCGGGCCGCCGGGGTCCGGATGGAGGAGGAGGGTTCCGCCGAGGACGAGGGGCCGCGCCCGCTGGAGGGGCTGACCGTGGTCGTCACCGGCACACTCGAACACTTCACGCGGGACGGGGCGAAGGACGCCCTGCAGAGCCAGGGAGCGAAAGTGACCGGTTCTGTTTCGAAGAAGACGTCTTTCGTTGTCGTAGGTGACAATCCTGGTTCGAAGTACGACAAGGCAATGCAGGTCAAAGTGCCTGTTCTGAACGAGGACGGCTTCACCGTCCTGTTGGAACAGGGACCCGAGGCGGCCGCCGAAGTCGCGCTTCCGGTCGAGGAGTAGCGAGGAGCAGCGGTTGAAGGCCACCCGATCGGCGCATACCAGATGCATACGGGTGGCCGGGTCGCATTCGGGCAACCGTCTACGACCGCTGCCCGTGGAAGCCTTCTGCGGCCTACTGTTGAGGTGTGCACCTGCCGTGCCCAGCTGCGGTTGGGGCAACCCCCTGCTCTTGGTGAGCAGGGGGAGGGGTTTTCCAAACGCGGTGCCGTTGACGGAAGTCGGGCATCGGACCGCGTGGCGTGGGCACCGCCGGCTGTGAGAGGGACGGGAATGGAACCGACCGAGAGCGCCCCCCCGGACTCACTGCTGCGCCGGCTCACCGGCGCCTGGCGGGAGAGCCGTTGGGGAGCGCGCCCCGTGGAGCGTCCGGGCGCCCAGCCGCGCGCCACCGGACAGTACTCCACACCTGATGCCCGCCACTCCGCGCCACTCTCGTCCGACCCCTCCGCAGGGCTGCCGGGCGGCGACGGCGACCGCCATCTGAACTGGCCCGCGCTGCCCACGGCGGTCGTGGTCGCGGCCGGGTTCGTCCTCGGCGCCGGCTTCTTCCGGGCGTTCACCGGCGATCACGCGCTCTTCCCGTCCGGCACGGTCGGCTGGTCGCTCGCCGTCCTGACCGGCATCATCGTCGGCCACCTCGTCGCACTCGGCCGCGCCCGCTGGTGGGGCGGCACCGGCTCGGGCGCCGCCCTCACCCTCGGCGTCCTGCTGCTCTACGGCTGGGTCGCCGCAGGCATGGTCAGCCTCACCGTCGTCGTCCTGGTCGGCATAGCCCGCCGCAACCGCTGGCGCCAGGGCATCCTGCACGGCGCGGTGGACATCCTCGGCATCGCCGCCGGCGCACTCGTCCTGGGCGCCTTCGGCCGGGTGCCGTCCGTCGAGACGCCCTGGAACCCGGACACCTGGACGGTCTACACCGCCCCCGAAGTGGTCCTGGTCGCCGTCGCCTATCTCGCCGTGACCCGCACCCTGCTCTGGTATCTGCACGCCCCGCGCCACGGCGGACTGCCCACCGTCGCCCGCACCGCCCTGCTCAGACAGGGCCTGGTAGCCGTAGCACTGCTCGGCATCGCACCACTCATCTGCGTGGTCGCCGTAGCGCAGCCGGTCCTGCTGCCCCTCTTCTCGATCCCGCTCATCGCCCTCGACTCCACCCTGTGGATGGCCCGGGCCAGAGCCGAGGAACAACTACGCGACCCGCTGACCGGGCTGCCCAACCGGCAGTGGCTCCTGGAGCGCATCTGGACCGCCCTGGACGACGCCGAGCGCATCGGCGCCAAGGCCGCCCTCATGCTGATCGACCTGGACCGGTTCCGGTCGGTCAACGACACCCTGGGCCATCTCGCCGGTGACCGGCTGCTGTTGCAGATAGCCGACCGGCTGCGGGTGGCGCTGCCGCGCGGGGCGGAGGCCGCGCGGCTCGGCGGCGACGAGTTCGCCGTCCTGCTGCCCGTCGCCGACTCCACGACGTCCGCGACCCGGGTCGCCCGCAACCTCGTCGCCGCGCTCAGCTCCCCGCTCGACCTCGACGGGCTCACCCTCGTCCTGGAAGCCAGCGCGGGCGTCGCCGTCTTCCCCGACCACGCCCTCGACGCCGAGGGGCTGCTGCGCCGGGCCGACGTCGCGATGTACCAGGCGAAGCGGGACCGTACGGGCGTCGAGGTCTACGAGTCCAAGCGGGACTCCAACACCCCGGACCGGCTCGGCCTGTTGGGTGATCTGCGCCGCGCCCTCGACGCGCACGAGGTGCAGCTGCACTACCAGCCCAAGGTCCGCTTCGACGGCCAGGTCGCCGGCCTGGAGGCGCTGGTGCGGTGGGTGCACCCGGAGCGCGGGAAGGTGCCGCCGGACGAGTTCATAGCGATCGCCGAGTCGTCCGGGCTGATGCCCCACCTGACGGAGTACGTGCTCGACACGGCCCTCGCCCAGGTCGCCAGATGGCGCGCCCAGGGCCTGTTCGTACCGGTCGCGGTGAACGTCTCCCCGCGCGACGTCCACACCCCCGGCTTCGCCGGCTCGGTCGCCGCGCGCCTCGCCCGGCACGGCGTCCCGCCGGGCTCCCTCCAGCTGGAGATCACGGAACACGTCCTCCTGGAGGACCCCCAGCGCGCCGCCGACACCCTCAACGGGCTGACCGGGCACGGCGTGAAGATGTCCCTCGACGACTTCGGCACGGGGTATTCGTCCCTGGTGCATCTACGGCGGCTGCCGGTCAGCGAGTTGAAGATCGACCGGTCGTTCGTGGCCCGGCTCGCGGTCGACACGGAGGACGCGGAGATCGTGCGGTGCACCGTTGATCTCGCGCATTCGCTGGGGTTGCTCGTCGTGGCTGAGGGGGTTGAGGACGACGAGACGTGGGAGCGGTTGCGGGATCTGGGGTGTGACGCCGTGCAGGGGTGGCTTGTTGCCGCGGCTATGCCTCCGGAGGACATGACGGCGTGGTTGCGGGCTCGGGGGTCTCGGGGGTGGCAGCGGCCTCGGGCTGCGCTGCCTGCCGCTGCTGCGGATGATCCGGGGCGGATTGGCTGAGGTCGCTGCGCCTATTGGGGCGGGGGCTTCTGTTTGTTCGCGAGTGCCGGTTCGTTGTGGCTTGTCGCGCCCACGCGGCGGAGCCGCAAATTGACACAGCCCCGCGCCCGTAGGGGGGTTCAGCTCACGCCTGTTGTGAAGTGGGCGATCAACAGCGCCAGGCGTTGGGCGTGGGCCTTTTCCGGTAGGCGGCCGCTGCGCATCAGCGTGACCAAGCCATGGAGGCCCGCCCAGTACGTCTCCGTCAGCAGGCCCGGGTCGTCGCCCTCGGCCGCGATGGGCTCGACGGCCTGGAAGATCTCGCCGAAGGCCGCCTGCAAGGGCGCCGGTGCCTCCGGGGTGGCGAACGGCAGGTCGACCATGTGCGTGAACATCGCGTCGTAGAGGGCCGGGCGGCGGCGCGCGAACGATGTGTACGTCTCGCCGACCGCGCTCAGCGCCCCGCGCGTGCCCTTCGCCGCTGTGCGCGCCGTGCGCAACTCGGCGGCCAGTACGGCGCAGCCCTCCACCGCCACCGCCGCCATGATCGCGCCCTTGTCCTTGAAGTGGCTGTAGAGGACGGGCTGGCTGTACTCGATCTCGGCTGCCAGGCGCCGTGTTGTCACGGCGTCCCAGCCCTCCGTCTCGGCCAGTTCCCGTGCGGTCGAGACGATCAGTTGCTCCCGCTCCGCCCGCTCGCGCTCCCGGCGCGTCTGAATCGTCATGGCCCGGATTCTAGCATCGCTAGCGTTCCTGTCGACGCTCTGCTAGCTTCGCTCCAAGAGCTAGCGCTGCTAGAAAACTGCCGTGAGGAGAAGTGACGTGACCATCACCGCCTACACCCTGGCCGTCGTGCTCGACCTGTTCTGCCTGTTCCTGGGCTACCGGTTCCTGTTCCAGCCGGGCCCCGCCGCCGCCGGTTACGGGGTCCCGGCCGATCCCGCGGGTGACGCCGGCGCCTACCTCACGATCAAGGGCCTCAGGGACGGCACGCTGGGTCTGGTGGGCCTTGCGGTGCTGGCCTTCGCCGGGGCGCATGCCGAGGCCTGGTTCATGCTCTGCGTCGCGGTCGTGCCGTTCGGCGACACCCTGATAGTGCTGCGCCACGGCGGAGCGAAAGCCGTGGCCTTCGGGATCCACTTCGCCACGGCGATCGTTGTACTGATCAGTGCCGTGCTGCTGTTCCTTGTCTGAGCCGTCCGAGCCGTACTCCGCCTTCTCGTCCGAATCCCTCTCATCCGAGCGAGGTCCCGAAATGTCGCTGCTCGTACCGAAGTTCGACGAGTCCGTGATCGTGCGCGATGCCGAGGCCGAGGTGGTGGGCCGGGCGCCGACCACCGTGAAGCTGCTGGCGGACAGCAGCGCGACCGGCGGTGCGCTGTCCACCCAGCGCGTCACCCTCAGCGGGGGAGCGGACGGCGCGAAACCGCACTGGCACGACAACTCCGCCGAGATGTTCTTCCTGCTCGACGGCGCCGCCGAGATCCTCTCCGGCGACCAGGTCGTCACCGCCGGACCCGGTGACCTGGTCGTCGTCCCGCCGGGCCTGCCCCACGCCTTCGCCGCCGCACCCGGCACCGACGCCGACCTCCTCATCGTCATCACACCCGGCGTCGAGCGCTTCGAGTACTTCCGTCACCTGCGGCGCATCGCCCTCGGAGAGGTCGGCCCGGAGAGCCTCCTGGAGGTGCAGGAGCTGTACGACAACCACTTCACGAAGAGCCCGGTGTGGGACGCGCGAGGCCGGTGACCGGGGCTCCGGAGAAACCGTTTAACGGCTGAGGGCCCCCGCCCCATAGGATTGGCGCCAAACCACACACACTCACCCCAGAGGAACGCTGCATGCCTGGCATCACGCGCGAGGAGGTCGCCCACCTCGCCCGGCTGGCGCGTCTGGAGCTGAAGCCCGAAGAGCTCGAACACTTCGCGGGACAGCTGGACGACATCATCGGCGCGGTCGCCCGCGTCAGCGAGGTCGCCGACCAAGACGTACCGCCGACCTCCCACCCGCTGCCGCTGACGAACGTCATGCGCGCGGACGAGGTCCGTCCCTCGCTCACCCCCGAGCAGGCGCTCTCCGGCGCCCCGGCCCAGGAGCAGCAGCGTTTCAAGGTGCCGCAGATCCTGGGGGAGGACTAACCACCATGACGGACCACAGCAGCATCATCCGGCTCACCGCCGCCGAGATCGCCGCGAACATCGCGTCCGGCGTGCTCACGGCCGTCGAGGTCACCGAGGCCCACCTCGCCCGTATCGAGGAAGTCGACGCGAAGGTGCACGCCTTCCTGCACGTCGACCGCGAGGGTGCCCTCGCGCAGGCCCGCGCCGTCGACGAGAAGCGGGCCAGGGGCGAGCAGCTCGGCCCCCTGGCCGGCGTTCCGCTCGCGCTCAAGGACATCTTCACCACCGAGGGCATCCCGACCACGGTCGGCTCCAAGATCCTCGAAGGCTGGATCCCGCCGTACGACGCGACCGTCACCAAGCGGCTGAAGGCCGCCGACGTCGTCATCCTCGGCAAGACCAACATGGACGAGTTCGCCATGGGGTCCAGCACGGAGAACAGCGCTTACGGGCCCACCGGCAACCCCTGGGACCTCACCAAGATCCCCGGTGGCTCCGGCGGCGGTTCCTCCGCCGCGCTCGCCTCCTTCCAGGCGCCGCTCGCGATCGGCACCGACACCGGCGGCTCCATCCGCCAGCCGGCCGCCGTCACCGGCACGGTCGGCGTCAAGCCGACGTACGGCGCGGTCTCCCGCTACGGCATGGTCGCCTTCTCGTCCTCCCTCGACCAGGGCGGGCCCTGCGCCCGTACGGTCCTGGACGCGGCGCTCCTGCACGAGGCCATCGCCGGACACGACCCGCTCGACTCCACGTCGATCGACGCCCCGGTCCCGCCGGTCGTCGAGGCCGCCCGCAACGGCAGCGTGCAGGGCATGCGCGTCGGCGTCGTCAAGCAGTTCCGCGGCGAGGGCTACCAGGCCGGCGTCATCCAGCGCTTCGACGAGGCCGTCGCCGTACTGAAGGAACTGGGCGCCGAGATCGTCGAGCTGGACTGCCCGTCCTTCGACCTCGCCCTGTCGGCGTACTACCTGATCGCGCCCTCCGAGTGTTCCTCCAACCTCGCCCGCTTCGACGGCCTGCGCTACGGCCTCCGTACAGGCGACGACGGCACCCACTCGGCCGAAGAGGTCACCTCCATCACCCGCGAGGCGGGCTTCGGCCCCGAGGTGAAGCGCCGCATCATGCTCGGGACGTACGCGCTGAGCTCCGGCTACTACGACGCGTACTACGGCAGCGCCCAGAAGGTCCGTACGCTCATCACCCGCGACTTCGAGAAGTCGTTCGAGAGCGTCGACGTGATCGTGTCGCCTACGACGCCGACCACCGCCTTCCCGATCGGCGAGCGTGCCGACGACCCGATGGCGATGTACCTCGCGGACCTGTGCACCATCCCGACCAACCTGGCGGGCAACTCGGCCATGTCGCTGCCCTGCGGTCTCGCGCCGGAGGACGGTCTCCCGGTCGGACTGCAGATCATCGCGCCGGCGCTGAAGGACGACCGCCTTTACAAGGTCGGCGCCGCCGTCGAGGCCGCCTTCGTGGAAAAGTGGGGCCACCCGCTGCTTGAGGAGGCACCGTCGCTGTGAGCAACGCACTGTCGAAGGCCAAGGGCTTCAAGAAGTCCAAGTCCGGCACGTATGTGTCGATGGCCACCACCGCGTTCGGCGCGCTGGGTGTCGCCAAGCAGATCAAGAAGGCGCGCACCGAGCACGACACGCTCCGTCTGATCGACGCCACGGTCTCCGCCGTAGCGATCGTCACCGGCCTCGCCATCCTGTACCGCGAGCTGAAGCGGCTGGGCGACGACGACGTCCTGCTGGGCTGAGAGGGAAAGTTCACCGTGACCACCACGACCGACCTGGAGTCGTACGAGGACGCCCTTGCGTCGTACGACCCCGTCATGGGCCTTGAGGTCCATGTCGAACTCGGCACCAAGACCAAGATGTTCTGCGGCTGTTCGACCGAACTGGGCGCCGAGCCCAACTCGCAGACCTGCCCGACCTGCCTCGGCATGCCCGGCGCGCTCCCGGTCGTCAACGCGATCGGCGTCGAGTCCGCGATCAAGATCGGCCTCGCGCTGAACTGCGAGATCGCCGAGTGGTGCCGCTTCGCCCGGAAGAACTACTTCTATCCGGACATGCCGAAGAACTTCCAGACCTCCCAGTACGACGAGCCGATCGCCTTCAACGGCTACCTCGACGTACAGCTGGAGGACGGCGAGACCTTCCGGGTGCAGATCGAGCGCGCCCACATGGAGGAGGACACCGGCAAGTCGCTGCACGTCGGCGGCGCGACGGGCCGTATCCACGGCGCCTCGCACTCGCTGCTCGACTACAACCGCGCCGGCATCCCGCTCATCGAGATCGTCACCAAGCCGATCGAGGGCGCGGGGGAGCGTGCTCCCGAGGTCGCGAAGGCGTACGTCGCCGAGCTGCGCGAGCTGATCCGGGCGCTCGGTGTGTCGGAAGCCCGCATGGAGCAGGGGCAGATGCGCTGCGACGTGAACCTGTCGCTGCGCCCGCACGGCCGCGAGAAGTTCGGCACCCGGAGCGAGACGAAGAACGTCAACTCGCTGCGTTCCGTGGAGCGTGCCGCCCGCTACGAGATCCAGCGCCACGCCGCGGTGCTGAACTCCGGCGGCACGATCATCCAGGAGACCCGCCACTTCCACGAGGACACCGGGTCCACGACCTCGGGCCGCGTGAAGGAGGAGGCGGAGGACTACCGGTACTTCCCCGAGCCGGACCTGGTGCCGGTGGCCCCCTCGCGCGCGTGGGTCGAGGAGATCCGCACCGGGCTGCCCGAGCAGCCGCTGGCCCGCCGCAACCGGCTGAGCGAGGAGTGGGGGATCACCGCGTTCGACATGCAGTCGATCCTCAACGCCGGTGCCATCGACCCGATCGTCGCCACGATCGACGCGGGTGCGGACTCGGCCTCCGCGCGCAAGTGGTGGATGGGTGAACTCGCCCGCAGCGCCAACGAGTCCGGCAAGGCGCTCGACGAGCTGCCCATCACGCCGGAGCAGGTCGCCCGGGTCACCGCGCTGGTGACCGCCGGAGACCTGAACGACAAGCTGGCCCGCCAGGTCATCGAAGGCGTCCTCGCCGGCGAGGGCACCCCGGACGAGGTCGTCGAGAAGCGCGGCCTGAAGGTCGTCTCCGACGACGGCGCCCTCACCACCGCCGTTCAGGAGGCCATCGCCGGCAACCCGGGCATCGCCGACAAGATCCGCGGCGGCAAGGTGGCGGCGGCCGGTGCGCTGGTCGGCGCGGTCATGAAGGCCACCCGAGGCCAGGCCGACGCGGCCCGCGTCAAGGAGCTCATCCTGGAGCAGCTGGGCGTCAGCGAGGGCTGAGCCCGGTCGTAGGAATTCAACAGCCCTGGGGGGATGCATCGGTTGCGATGCATCCCCCCAGGGCTGTCACGTCAGAGGCGGCGCCCCACGACGCGTGTGAAGCCGATCAGATGGTCCACGTCGGCGTGCACCAACTCCACCGACGTGCGCGCCATGTCCGCCATGAACTCGCTCGGGCTTTCCTGGGCACACACCTCGCTCCACAGCAGCCAGTCGCGCCATCCGTCGGGCAGCCAGTCGGCCGTCTCGACCTCCACGGCCCTGCCGCGGGTCCAGTGGCTGCGCCACCAGGCGGGGGAGTGGAACGCCCAGAAGCCCGGGTCCCCTTCCCAGTACTGCTTCAGATGCTCCGGCGCCTCGTCGCCCGTCAGTTCCTCCCGCAGTGCGGGCATCACGACGCCGATCCGGCCACCCGGCTTCAACAGCCGGGTCAGGGTGGGCAGATAGAGGTCGGCGGTACCGAAGTACTGGTAGGCGTCGACCGACACGATCGCGTCGAACGTGCCGTCCCCGAAGGGGAGATCATGCGCCTCCACCCGGAGGGGGAGGACTCGGTCGGCGACGCCCGCCTCGGCGATCCGTACGGCGTTCTCCTCGGGCTTCACCCACAGGTCGGCGGCGGTGACCTGGAGGTCGTACTCCTTGGCGAGGAAGACGGAGGTCATGGCGCGCCCGCAGCCCAGGTCCAGGACACGGGCGCCCGGGCGCAGGGTGTCCAGGCCGAGCGCCGGGGCCAGCCATTCCAGCAGCCACAGGGCGTGCGGGCCCATCTGGTTCTCGATGGTCCAGCGGGCGTCGTAACCGCTGCTGCGTGGATAGCGGGGATGGGTCAGGCGGGCGGTCAGGTCGGTGTCCGGCATCGGTGAACGGTGTCCTCCGGTTCTGCGTAGGTTCCTATGAGGAAGCAACGAGATTGTGGAGGACGTCGGTTGGCCGCGCACCAGGTTTCTCAGGCGGAGGCGCTACGCTCGCCCGCCATGGACGGACGCGGAGATTCCGAGATACCGGACTTCGGGGACACGGCGCTGGACGCGCGGCGGGCCCGGTGGACGGCCGGGCTGACCGGTGCCGTGCTGGCCATCGCGGGGGTGGCCGCGGCGGTGTTGCGGGCGAGTGGGTCCGGGCCGGTGCTCGTTCCGGCCGCCTATGCGGTGGGCGCGGCGGTGTGCGCGCTCGCGTCCGTGCTCGGGTCCAGGGGCCGTACCAGACGGGCGCTTTGGCTGCTGGTCGTCGGGGCGATGGTGATGGCGCTGGGGGACCAGTTCGACTGAGCCGCGGTCAAGGCGGCAGTCCGGGCTACAGAGTTGCCGTTACTGTCCTGTGATCTGGCTCCCACTCCCGTGATTCGGCGCACGAACGTCATGAACGATCATTTTCTGCTGCAAGAGTGGGCTCCGTATTGCTCATGCGTTCTTTGCGGGCTGTTCATCCCTTGAACCAGGATTCCCGGTCAAAGATCCACAATTCGCCATCCCCGGGAGCGCGTTCGTGGCAGCCCTTGCCCGCTGGTGTGTTCGGCACCGCCTTGTCGCCGTCCTGTTGTGGCTCGTCGCGTTCGGCGGGGTCACCGCGGCCGCCGCCGTCACCGGCTCGGCGTACTCGAACGACTACGAGGCCCACGGCACCGAGTCGGGTCGTGCGGCTCAGTTGCTCAAGGAGGGGTTTCCGGATCTCGGCGGCGACAGCGACACCGTCGTCTGGCGCACCTCACCCGGCTCCGTCCGCGCGGCCGCCGTCGAACAGACCATGACCGGAGCCCTGGACAGGATCGCCGACCTGCCCGGAGTCGCCTCCGTCGTCAGTCCGTACGACGGACAGGGCACGGGCCGGATCAGCGCCGACGGACGGACCGCCTACGCGACCGTCACCTTCGCGCACCAGGCCGAGGACATCGACAAGTCCGAGGCACAGGCGGTCGTGAGCGCCGCCAAGGCCGCCCGGACCGACGGACTCCAGGTCGAGTTGGGCGGCAGCGCCATCGCGCTCACCGAGGCGTCGAGCGGGCACACCGCCGAGATCGTCGGGGTCGCCGTCGCCGCCCTCGTGCTGTTCCTCGCGTTCGGGTCGCTCGCCGCATCGCTGCTGCCCATCGGCACCGCCCTGGTGAGCGTCGGCACCGCGTACGGGGCGATCGTGCTGCTCGGGCACGCCATGACCGTCGCCGACTTCGCGCCCATGCTCGGCATGCTGATCGGGCTCGGCGTCGGCATCGACTACGCGCTGTTCATCGTGACCCGGCACCGGCGCGGGCTGAAACGCGGGCTGTCCGTCACCGAGGCGGTCACCAACGCGGTCGTCACCACCGGGCGCGCGGTCGTCTTCGCGGGCGCCACGGTGTGCATCGCCCTCCTGGGGATGCTGATCCTGCGGCTCGGCTTCCTCAACGGGGTCGCGATCGCCGCCTCGTTGACCGTGGTGCTCACCGTCGCGGCCTCCGTGACGCTTCTCCCGGCCCTGCTGTCCTTCATCGGCCCCCGCGCCCTCAGCCGCCGCGAACGGCGTCGACTGGCCGAGCACGGGCCCCAGCCGGAGCTCCCCACCGGCCTCGCCGCCCGCTGGTCCGCGTTCGTCGAGCGCCGGCCTAAACTGCTCGGCACCCTCGCCCTGATCGTCATGGCCGTCCTCGCGCTACCCACCCTCGCCCTCCACCTGGGCACCTCCGACCAGGGCAACGACCCCAAGGCGTCGACCACCCGCCAGGCCTACGACCTCCTCGCTGGGGGCACCTCCCGCTCGAAGAGTGGGGGAGGATTCGGCCCCGGAGTCAACGGCCCGTTGACCCTCGTAACCAAGATCGACGGAGCCGAGGACAAGCTCACCCTCGACAACCTCGACGCCACCCTCCGCACCACCGAGGGCGTCGCCTCCGTGACCCCGGTGACCTACGACGCCGGCGGCTCCACCGGGTACTTCAGCGTCGTACCGGACTCGGCACCGCAGTCGCAGAGGACCAGCGACCTCGTCGACCGGCTGCGCACCGAGGTGCTGCCGCGGGCCGAGACGGGCACCTCGCTCGACATCCACGTCGGTGGCGTGACGGCGAGCTACGACGACTTCGCCGACGTGATCGTCGGCAAGCTCCCGCTGTTCGTCGGGGTCGTCATCTCGCTCGGCTGTGTCCTGCTCCTGCTCGCCTTCCGGTCGATCGGCATCCCGCTCAAGGCCGCCGCGATGAACGTCGCCGCCGTGGCCGCCGCCTTCGGGGTCGTCGTCGCGATCTTCCAGTGGGGCTGGGGGAGCGAGTTCCTGGGCCTCGGCCGGGCAGGGCCCATCGAACCCTTCCTGCCCGTGATCATGGTGTCGGTCCTTTTCGGGCTTTCCATGGACTACCAGGTCTTCCTGGTGAGCCGGATGTACGAGGAATGGCTGGAAACCGGCGACAACCGCCGCGCCGTCCGCATCGGCCTCGCCGAGACCAGCCGGGTGATCAACTCGGCCGCCGTCATCATGATCTCGGTCTTCCTCGCCTTCGTGCTCAGCGGCGACCGTGTGATCGCCATGTTCGGCATCGCGCTCGCGTCCGCCGTCGCCCTGGACGCCTTCGTGCTGCGCACCCTCCTGGTGCCGGCCCTCATGCACCTCCTGGGCGGCGCCAACTGGTGGCTGCCCCGCGGCCTCGACCGCGTCCTGCCCCGCATCAGCATCGAGCCCCCCGAGTGCCGCGCCGCCCATGAGAGGCTGGCCGCCGCGACGGACGCCGAGGTGGCGGACGTCCTGGCGAAGGAGCAGGATCAGGATGTACGCGATATCCCTGGGTGACGACGGGGCCGAACTGCGTCCCCTGGAGCCGTGGCACGCCGAGGAGTTCCTCGCGCACCTGGACCGCGGCCGCGAGTTCATCGGCCAGTTCATCGCCTTCGGCTCCAAGGCGACGGACGTCGACTCCACGCGGGCCATGCTCCAGCGCTACGCCGACCTCCGCGCCGCCGACGAAGCGTCCCTGCACGGCATCTGGCTCGACGGCAAGCTCGTCGGCGGGGTCCTCTTCCTGAACTTCCACGCCGACCAGGGCAACTGCGAGGTCGGCTGCTGGCTGGAACCCGCCGCTGCCGGGCGCGGACTGATCACCCGCGCGATACGGATTCTCATCGACTTCGCGATCGAGCGGCGCGGCATCCACCGCGTCGAATGGCACGCGGCCGCAGGCAATGAGAAGAGCCTGAATGTTGCCCGCCGCATGGGCATGACCAGGGACGCGATCCTGCGCGAGTCACACCCCCACGGGGGGCTGAGGCACGACATAGAGGTGTGGTCCGTGCTCGCCCCCGAGTGGCGCGAGGCACGCGCGCGTGCGCAACACAGCGATCTTTAAGGAACTTCTCAGACTTCACCCCTACCGTGCGCATCATGGGTACCAAGACTGTTGACGAGGCCGCGAACGAGGCCACCGAGGTGAAGAGCGACGCGGAGACCGTCGATGTCACCAAGACCGACGAGGAAGTGACCGAGCAGGACAGCGCGAACACCGAGGCCGAAGCCGCCGAGGACGAGGACGACCTCTCCGAGGAGGAGTACGCGGCCGAGCTCGCGAAGCTCCAGCTGGAGCACCCCGAGGAGGGCCCCTCCGGCGTCGGCCAGGGCGCGGCCGCGGTCGTCTCCGCCGCGCTGGGCTTCATCTCCCTCTCCGGCGGCTGGATCGGCACCGTCGCCGGCGCCCGCGAGACCCTCGTGGGCCAGCTCCACACCGCCTCCACCGCGAGCGTGGCCACCCAGATCAAGGAGGTCTACGGCGACGCCTGGCACACCACCGCGCTGTGGGCCGGCATCTTCGCCCTGGTCGGCGCGCTCGTCGGGGTCGCGGCTCTCATCCGCCCCGCGTTCGGCACCCCGGGCAAGCCGCAGGCCACCTGGATCAAGTCGGTCGCCTGGGCGGGCGTCGCGCTCGGTGTCGTAGGACTGCTCCTGGCCGTCCTGAAGTACACCGACGTCCTGCTCAGCCTGCCGTCGGCCACCTGACCGCCGGCTCGCGCCCACCGCACGTAACCAGGGGTCTTAGGGCCTCCGTAAGCACCTTACGGAGGCCCTAAGACCCCTTACGCATGTCTGAGGTCCGCCCGGCCCCGCAAGATGCGGAACTCTCCCGATGTGGCGGACCCCCCTTGGAGACGAAGGTTGAGGCATCGCAGAAAGCGAAGTCGAAAACCGCCTCCATCAAGGGACTTGAGATGTACGAGTACGAACTCCACCAGATCCGTTCCGCCGAACTGCGCCGGCAGGCCGCCAACGAGCGGCTGGCCCGCGAGGCCGTGCGCGGGGCCCGTGCCGCCCGTCGCGAGCAGGCCCGCCGGGCCGCCGAGGGGGAGGTGCATACCCAGCGCCCCCGCAGGCACCTGTTCGCCCGCGTCTCGTGACCGTCCGGGCCCGGGAGGACGGCCGTACGGCGCCCGCCCGGCAGGTTCGCGGGGCGCTCCTCCCCGCGGCCGCCCTCCCGAAAACCGGTGCCGCGTTGTCAGACCCGCGTGACATGCTCGCAGGCGTGGAGACCAGGTCCGTCAGTCCGGTCTTCGTCGGCCGTACCGACGAACTGGACACGCTGAACGATGCGCTCGCCCGCGCCGCCGCGGGCGAGCCGCAGGCGTTGCTGCTGGGCGGCGAGGCGGGCGTCGGCAAAACCCGGCTCGTCGAGGAGTTCGCCACCGCCGCCTGCCGCCGCGGTGCCGTCGTCGCGCTCGGCGGCTGTGTCGAGATCGGCGCGGACGGACTGCCCTTCGCCCCGTTCTCCACCGCCCTGCGCGCGCTGCGCCGCGAACTGCCCGACGAACTGTCCGCCGCGGCCGCCGGCCAGGAGGAGGAACTCGCCCGGCTGCTCCCCGAGTTGGCGGAGACGGCCACCTTCCAGCGGGCCGGCCGGCACGACGAGGAGGGCATGGCCCGCCTCTTCGAACTCACCGCGCGCCTCCTGGAGCGCGTCGCCGCCGAGCGCACGGTCGTCGTCGCCCTGGAGGACCTGCACTGGGCCGACGCCTCCACCCGCCACCTCCTCGCCTACCTGTTCCGCACCCTGCGCACCGGCCGCCTCGTCGTCCTCGCCACCTACCGCGCCGACGACATCCACCGCCGCCACCCGCTGCGCCCCCTGCTCGCCGAACTCGACCGGCTGCGCACGGTCCGCCGGATCGAACTGGGCCGCTTCAACCGGCAGGAGGTGGGCCGCCAGATCGCCGGCATCCACGCCGCCGAACCGGACCCCGCCCAGGTCGACGAGATCTTCGAACGCTCCGACGGCAACGCCTTCTTCGTCGAGGAACTCGCCGTCGCCGCCCACGACGGCTGCCGCAGCAACCTCACCGACTCCCTGCGCGACCTGCTCCTCGTCCGGGTCGAGTCACTGCCCGAGAGCGCCCAGCGGGTCGCCCGGATCGTCGCCGAAGGCGGCTCCACCGTCGAGTACCGGCTGCTCGCCGCCGTCGCCCGGCTCGCCGAGGACGACCTCATCGAGGCGCTGCGGGCCGCCGTCGGCGCCAACATCCTCCAGGCGGCCCCCGGCGACGACGGCTACCGCTTCCGCCACTCCCTGGTCCGCGAGGCCGTCGGCGACGACCTGCTGCCCGGCGAACGCTCCCGCATCAACCGCCGCTACGCCGAGGTCCTGGAGGCCGACCCGACGCTCGTCCCGGCCGACCAGCGCGTCATGCGGCTGGCGAGCTACTGGTACCACGCCCATGACGCCGCCAAGGCCCTCCCCGCCGTCCTGGACGCCTCCGTAGCGGCCCGGGGCCGGCACGCCCACTCCGAGCAACTCCGGCTCCTGGAGCGGGCGATGGAGCTGTGGGACACCGTCCCCGACGCCGTACGCGCCGGACTGCGCCCCGTCGACTACACCGAGGTGTACCCTCCCTGCGGCTGCGACCCGGAGACCACACCCCTGCGCTACCTCGACCTGATGGCGGAGGCCGCCGTCGCCGGGCGGCTGAGCGGGGAGCGCGAGCGCGCCCTGAAGATCACCAAGCGGGCCCTGCACCTCCTGGAGGACGAGGGCGACCCGCTGCGCGCCGCCTGGTTCTGGGTGCAGCGCTCCGTCCTGGTCCGGTCCCTGTCCCGGGGCGACGGCTGGCCGGAACTCGCCGCCGCCCAGGAGCTGGTCCGCGGCCTGCCGCCCTCCGAGGTGCACGCGGAGGTACTGGCCAAGGTCGCCGGCTGGTCCACGGTGCACGTGCCGGGACCGGACGCCTACGTGGCCGCCGAGCGGGCGGTCGAGTACGCGCGCATGGTGGGCGCCCGCGAGATCGAGCTGGACGCGCGCCTCACCCTGGCCGGCCTCATGGTCGTGTCCGGCGACGTCGAGGCGGGCCTCGCCGACCTGGCCGAGGTGAACGAACGGACGGTCGCCGAGGGCATCTCCACCGTGGCCGGCCGCAGCTATGTGAACCTTCCCTCGTTCCTCGAAACGGTCGGCCGCTCCCGCGAGGCCGTGCCCATCCTGGAGACGGGACTCGCCTTCGCCAAGAAATTCGGCCAGTTCGACAAGGAGGCGTGGATCTGGGGAAACCTCGCCGAATCCCTGTTCACCCTGGGGCGTTGGGACGAGGCCGCCGAGGCCGCGATCAACTCGCAGCGTGTGGACCAGAGCGCCAAACCCCGCGGCTTCCACGCCCGTCTCCGCGCCGAACTCGCGCTCGCCCGCGGCGACCTGTCCGAGGCCCGCCGCCAACTGGCCGCCGCCCGCGAGCACTTCGGCACCCATGACGTCGCCCCCCAGCACCATCTGCCCCTGGAGCGGATCGAACTCCAGATCGCCACCGCCGAAGGCCGCCTCCTCGACGCCCGCGCCACCCTCGAACTCGTCCTGGACTCCGGTTTCCTCCCCGGCACGCACTTCGAGGTCTGGCCCCTGCTGGTCACCGCGGCCGTCGCCGAGACCCAGGCCGTCGGCCTGCCCGTCGCCGACCCCGGCCGCGCCAAGATCCTCGAACGCATCCGGGAGGCCGCCAAGCCGGTCCCCACCAACGTCCCCGTCTGGCAGGCCCACGAACGCTGGCTCCGCGCCGAACTCCTGCACGCCGAGGGCCGCTCCACCCCGGACGACTGGTCCGAGGCGGTCGCGGCCTTCGAATGCCTCGACCGCCCCTACGACCTCGCCCGCGTCCGGCACCGCCTCGCCGAAGCGCTGCTGTCCGATCCCGACGGGGGTGACGACGAGCGGGACCGCGCCACGGAACTGCTCCGCCTGTCCGCCGCCGTCGCCGACCACCTCGGCGCCCGCCCGCTCGCCGACGCCGTCGCGTTGCTCGCCCAGCGGGCCCGGCTGACGCTCACGAAGGTTCCGGCGGGGAGAGTGGCCCCCGCCGACCCGGCCGACCCCGTCGAGGCGCTCGGCCTCACCAGCCGCGAGCTGGACGTCCTGCGGCTGGTCTCCGTCGGCCGCACCAACCGGCAGATCGCCGAGGAACTCTTCATCTCCCCGAAGACCGCGAGCGTCCACGTCTCGAACATCCTCGGCAAGCTCGGCGTCTCGGGCCGGGGAGAGGCGGCCGCCGTCGCCCACCGCCTTGAACTGTTCCCGCCCGACCCGCTCACCGTGCGCTCCGCACGATGAGTCGTACGCTGTAGGGGACCGGCACAGGGGAGGCGCCGTGTTCAACATGTTCGAGGAGTTGTTCTCACCGGGCCGCAAGCACACCCAGGACGAGGCCAACCGGCTTGAGCTGACCAGGGTCGACGTCGCGGACGGAGACCCCGGGCGGGGGCCGATAGACCTGGAGTCGGGCAGGGTTGTGGTGCGGTTGCGCGAATCTGGGGCGGAAGCCGAGTCCGGTGCCGCATCCGATTCGGGCGCTGATGCCGGTTCCGAAACCGATCCCGGTTCTGAAGCCGGTTCCAGCGCCGGGTCCGATTCCGGCCCCCTTCCCGCTGCCGAAGCCGATTCCCGCACCGAGGCCGGTTCTAGTACCGGGCCCGACTCCCAGCCCCGTCCTGACGCCACCCCAGAGCCCGAACCCGAGTCTGCTTCCGGGGCCGCTCCGGAGTCCGAGCCCGAGGCCGCTTCCAACCCGGAGCCCGCTTCCGCTCTCGATCTCGACCGGGAGTCCGCTCCCGATCCCGGCCCGGAGTCCGAGCCCGCTCCGGAGTCCGAGCCTGCTCCGGAGTCCGAGCCCGCTCCGGAGTCGGAGTCCTAGACGAGTAGTTCCGATTGCGGGGTTCACGGACGCAGGGAGGGTGTCCAACATCGGGTTGTGACGACCGAGTTGAACACCCTCTTGACCGCACTGTACGTGCACGTCGATGACCATCTGAAGACCCCGCGGTGGCGTGGCCGCCCGCCCCGGCTGACCGACGCGGAGCTGGTCACCCTTGCCGTGGCCCAAGCGGTGCCGGGCTTTCACTGCGAGGCCCGCTGGCTGCGCTTTGCCCACGCCCACCTGCACGGACTGTTCCCCTATCTGCCCCAGCGGCCCGCCTACAACAAGCGCCTGCGGGCCGCGCTGGGCCTGGTCAAACGAGCCATCCGATCCCTTGCCGCAGACACCGATCTGTGGCTGGACCCGGTATGGATCGTGGACTCCACCCCCGTGGAGTGCGCTCGCTCCCGCGAGACCGTCAAGCGCTCCGACCTGGCCGGCTGGGCGAACTACGGCTACTGCCACTCCCATTCCCGTTTCTACTGGGGCCTGAAGCTGCATGTGGTGTGCACCCCGGCCGGCCTGCCCGTCACCTGGGCCCTGGCAGATCCCAAGATCGACGAACGGCAGGTGCTGGCCGCCCTGATCGACAACGAACCCGGGCTCTCCGCTGACCGGGCCGACCTGCTGATCCTGGCGGACAAGGGCTACATCGCGGCCGAACTCGACCGCTTCCTCACGGCCCGGGGCATCAGCCTGCTGCGGCCCTCCTACCGCAACCGCGGCACCCCACGGCAAGGAGAAAGCCTGCTCAAGACGGTGAGGCAGCTGATCGAGTCGGTGAACGACACCCTCAAGGGCCAACTCGACCTCGAACAGCACGGCGGCCGCACCATCGAAGGCGTCGGCGTCCGAGTGGCCCAGCGGATCCTGGCGATGACATGCGCGATCTGGCACAACCGCACCATCGGCGCACCCATCACCAGGTCACTGATCGCATACGACCACTGAGCCACATCGGAACTACTCGTCTAGGTCTCTCCCGCCCCTGAGTCCGACCCGGAGATCGCTCCCGACCCCGAGGCCGCTCCATCGTCTGGGGCCGAGCCGCTGGGGCCCGTGTCGCCCCGGTCCGCTCCCGCGTCCGGATCTGCCTCGCCCGGGTCTGTGTCACCTGGACCTACGTCACCCGGATCTCCAGAATCCGGTCGTCGCCTGGCTTGGGTGTGCCCCGGCCGTCCGTGTTGCTGGTGATGAGCCACAGCTTGTCGTCGCCGGCCGAGACGACCGTGCGCAGGCGGCCGTACTCGCCGGTGAGGAAGGCCTGCGGGGCGGCGGACGTCTTCGTGCCGTTCAGGGGGATGCGCCACAGGCGCTGGCCCTTGAGGCCCGCCATCCATATGGAGCCCTCGGCATAGGCGATGCCGCTGGGGGAGGCGTCGTCCGTGTGCCACTGGGTGATCGGGTTGTGGTACTTGGGGTTGTCGCCCTTGCCTTCCGCGTTCGGCCAGCCGTAGTCGTCGCCCGGTGTGATCGCGTTCAGCTCGTCCCAGGTGTCCTGGCCGAACTCCGAGGCGAACAGGCGCTGTTTGGAGTCCCAGGCGAGGCCCTGCACATTGCGGTGGCCGTACGTGTACACCGGCGAGTTCGGGAACGGGTTGCCCGGCGCCGGGTCGCCCTCCGGGGTCAGCCGAAGGATCTTGCCGCCGAGGGACTTCTTGTCCTGCGCCAGACCCCGCTGACCGCTCTCGCCCGTGCCCGCGTACAGCATGCCGTCCGGGCCGAAGGCGATGCGCCCGCCGTTGTGGATGTAGCCCTTGGGGATGCCCTTGAAGATGGTGTCGGGCGCGCCCAGCTGTTCACCGGCCGGCTTCTTCTCGTCGTACAGGACGCGGACGATGCGGTTGTCCGAGGCCGAGGTGAAGTACGCGTAGATCATGTGGTCCGAGGCGTAGTCCGGGGAGAGCGCGATGCCGAGGAGACCGCCCTCGCCGGCCGCGGAGACGCCGGACACCTTGCCCAACTCGGTCTTCTTGCCGGTCTTCTCGTCGATCCGGGTGATCGTGCCGTCGTCGCGCGAGGACACGAGCAGGTTCCCGTCGGGCAGGGGGGCGAGGCCCCAGGGCGTCTTCAGGCCCTCGGTGACGGTGCGCAACACCTTCACGGAGCCCTTGGCGGGCGGGGTCTGCTCGGCGGCCTGCTGGGAGGGCGAGGCGCCCGTAGCCGTACCACCGGACGACGTACCGGAGGACGCACTCGTGCCGTCGCCCGGGGACCCACCCCCGTCGGAGGAACAGCCGGCCGTCAGCAGGAGCGCGGACACGGCCAGGGCGGCCGACACGACTCGACGTTGCACGATCAGGTCCTTTCGACGGGCGGGTTCTACTTTTCATACACCGCTCGCGCCGCCCGGGTTCCCGATCACCGCGCACCGACGCACGATCGAGCCGTCGGGCCCGGAGAGCGGGGGCGCCGGTCGGTCCCAGGTTCCGGAACCGGTACGGCTGTCAGTCCCGAAGCCGGAGAAGCCCCTGTCCCCTCAGTCC
>NZ_JBXVPZ010000058.1:0-32009 GCF_057961495.1 Streptomyces sp. P5F9
GGCTTCGGGGGCGCCTGGGGAGGCGCGGGGGTCGTGGCCACAGTGGATCAGATCCGGTATCCGGAGCCGGGGACGGTGACGATGACCGGGGGCTCACCGAGCTTGCGGCGCAGGGTC
The DNA here is from genome assembly GCF_057961495.1 of Streptomyces sp. P5F9. Taxonomy (NCBI): domain Bacteria; kingdom Bacillati; phylum Actinomycetota; class Actinomycetes; order Kitasatosporales; family Streptomycetaceae; genus Streptomyces; species Streptomyces sp. P5F9. The sequence continues at coordinate 118 of NZ_JBXVPZ010000058.1, forward strand.
ATCACGGTGACGCGCACGACGTTGGTGAACGGGTCCGTGTTCTCGTCCCAGGCCTTCTCCAGGAGCTGCTCCGCGGAGACGACGGCACCCTCGCTGCGCAGCAGCACCTCCAGGACGGCGAACTCCTTGGGCGCGAGCTGGACTTCCTTGCCGTCGCGGAACACCTCGCGGCGGTTCGGGTCGAGCTTGATGCCGGCGCGCTCCAGGACGGGCGGCAACGGCACGCTGGTGCGCCGGCCGAGGGCACGCACGCGTGCCGTCAGCTCGCTGAACGCGAAGGGCTTGGGCAGATAGTCGTCGGCGCCGATCTCCAGGCCCTCGACACGGTCGCTGACGTCGCCGGACGCGGTGAGCATCAGCACGCGGGTGGGCATGCCGAGCTCCACGATCTTGCGGCAGACGTCGTCGCCGTGCACGAGCGGGAGGTCGCGGTCGAGGACGACCACGTCGTAGTCGTTGACGCCGATGCGCTCCAGGGCGGCCGCACCGTCGTACACGACGTCGACGGCCATGGCCTCCCGGCGCAGTCCGGTGGCCACCGCATCGGCGAGCAGCTGCTCGTCCTCGACGACGAGTACGCGCACGTCGCTTGTCCTTCCTCTGTCCACCCGCGTAGCGCGCCTCGGCGCACGCGGGCAGGGTCTTCGTGGCTGTGTGACCTCCATCCTGCCCTTTTCGGCCATAAGTCGGCTGTAAGGCGGCCGGGCACGAGATGAAGGTCGGGTGTGAGGCCCGGGAATGCGGGATTTTCTCGGTGGGTTGAGGTTTCCACGGAAGGGAGCGGGGGGAGGACGGATTTACACCCCGCGATCACGCTCTGCACGTGGCAAGCCACCTTGTGGTACGTCCAACCGCTTCCGCAGAGCGGGCGTGGGTGTCCGGCACCGTCGCCGCCCAGCCAGGGCAGCGCTGGGCACCCCATACCGCAGACGTGATCGCCCCTTCCGGACGGCACACCCCCGTGCCAAACGACCCACGACCCAGGACGAGGGGGCGCAGCATGGACGCATTCACCGCAGGACTTCTGCAGCGCATAAGGGCGACCGAGACCGACCTGACGCGGGCTCGTGACGAGGGCGACGACTTCCTCGTCGAGGTGGAACAGGCCGAGCTCGACGACCTGCGCCGCCTCGCCGCCGACCACGGTGTGGAGGTCGGCGCGACGAGCGTCTGATCAGTGCGGCCAGCAGAAAGGCAGGACCCCGGCGAATCCAGCGCCGGGGTCCTGCTGCTTTTGCTTGTTCACCCTCAGCCGGACTTGGCGGGCCCTCGGCGTCGGCTTCTGCTTTCGCCGTTGGTTCTGTGAGCGTCAGTCGTGCCAGGCCCCGAAGTCCTCCAACAGCCGCTGGAGGGGCTCGAAGACGCCCGGGGTGCCCGCGACCGCCAGATCACGCGCGGGGCGTTCTCCGGGGCGTCCACCGGTCAGGGCGCCCGCCTCACGGGCGATCAGGTCCCCCGCGGCGAGGTCCCACGGGTTCAACCCCCGCTCGTAGTAACCGTCCAGGCGTCCCGCGGCCACGTCGCACAGATCGACCGCCGCCGAACCGCCCCGCCGGATGTCACGCAGCAGCGGGATCAACTTCTGGGCCACGTCGGCCTGGTGGGCGCGGACCTCGGTGACGTAGTTGAAGCCGGTCGAGACCAACGCCTGCTCCAGGGGTGCCGCGGGGCGGCAGGCGAGCCTGCGTTCGCCCTCCCACGCGCCCGTGGCCCACGCCCCGCCGCCGAGCACCGCGTGGAACGTCTCGCCCCTCATCGGGACCGCGACGACCCCGGCGACGGTCTCGCCGTGCAGCTCGGCCGCGATGGAGACGGACCAAGTGGGCAGTCCGTACAGGTAGTTGACCGTGCCGTCGAGGGGGTCGATGACCCAGCGGACGCCGCTGGTGCCCTCGACGGAGGCGCCCTCCTCACCCAGGAAGCCGTCGTCGGGGCGCTCTTCGGAGATCAGGTCGGTGATCAGCTTCTCGGCCGCGATGTCCATCTCGGTGACGACGTCGATCGGGCTGGACTTCGTGGCGGCGACCGCGAGGTCGGCCGGGCGGCCGTCCCGCAGCAGGGCGCCGGCCTTGTGGGCGGCTTCCTGGGCGAGTGCGAGCAGTTCCTGGTGCAAGGGGTCGGTCACGGCACTCCTCAGGCGTAGGGGCTGTCGGCGCCCGCGGCGGCGGGGCGGGGGGCGCGGGCCGGGCAGCAGCCGACCGGGCAGAGGTTGTGGCTCGCGCCGAGAGCGCCCAGGGCACAGGGCGTGACCTGCCGCCCGCTCTCTACGGCGGCGCGCTCCAGGACCAGCTCGCGGATCGCGGCGGCGAAGCGCGGGGCGGCGCCCACGGTGGCCGACCGCCGTACGGGCAGGCCCAGTTCGGCGGCCTTGGCCGTGGCCTCCGTGTCGAGGTCGTAGAGGACCTCCATGTGGTCGGAGACGAAGCCGATGGGTGCCATGACGACCGCGGGGACGCCGGCCGCGTGGCGCTCCTCCAGGTGATCGCAGATGTCGGGCTCAAGCCACGGGATGTGCGGGGCGCCGGAGCGGGACTGGTAGACGAGCTGCCAGGGGTGGTCGACGCCGGTGCGCTCGCGGACGGCGTCGGCGATCAGCCGGGCCACGTCCAGGTGTTCCTCGACGTACGCCCCGCCGTCCCCGTGGTCCTCGACCGGGCCGGAGCTGTCGGCCGCGGCGGTCGGGATGGAGTGGGTCGAGAAGGCGAGGTGCGCGCCGTCCCGGACGTCCTCGGGGAGGTCGGTGAGGGACTCGATGACGCCGTCGATCATCGGCTCCAGGAAGCCGGGGTGGTTGAAGTAGTGGCGCAGCTTGTCGACCTTGGGGAGGTCGAGGCCCTCGGCCTGAAGGACGGCCAGGGAGTCCGCGAGGTTCTCGCGGTACTGGCGGCAGCCCGAGTACGAGGCGTAGGCGCTGGTGGCGAGGACCAGGATGCGGCGGCGGCCGTCGGCGACCATCTCGCGCAGGGTGTCCGTGAGGTACGGGGCCCAGTTGCGGTTGCCCCAGTAGACCGGCAGGTCCAGGCCGTGGTCCGCGAAGTCCTTGCGGAGGGCGTCCAGGAGGGCGCGGTTCTGGTCGTTGATCGGGCTGACCCCGCCGAACAGGAAGTAGTGCTGGCCCACTTCCTTGAGGCGTTCCTTGGGGATGCCTCGCCCACGCGTCACGTTCTCCAGGAACGGAACCACGTCGTCCGGGCCTTCGGGGCCGCCGAACGAGAGCAGGAGGAGGGCGTCGTAGGGGGTGGCATCGAGCACGTCTGGCATGCGTCCGATCCTGCCACCCGCCACTGACAGCCGGGAAACGGCGGGGTGCCGGACGGGGGTGAGCGGGGCGGAGACTCGGTCGGAGATCCAGGACCGCCACGGGCGGGTGCATCGGGCTCGACCTGCTCGTAAGCTGTATCAGCCGCATTCACACCTTACCGAGCCGCCACTGCCCCTCACCGAGCCGTGATCGCTCCCCCCGAGCCGCCCCTGCTCCTTCCCGACCGGAGACACCCGTGCCCAGCCCCTATCGCGCCCTGTTCGCCGCACCCGGCTCCAAGGGCTTCTCCGCCGCGGGGTTCCTCGGCCGTATGCCCCTGTCGATGATGGGCATCGGCGTGGTCACGATGATCTCCCAGATCAACGGCCGCTACGGGCTCGCGGGCGCCCTGTCGGCCACCATCGCGCTGGCCGCAGCGGCGATCGGGCCGCGGATCTCGCGCTGGGTCGACCAGTACGGGCAGCGGCGGGTGCTGCGTCCGGCGACGCTCGTCGCGCTGACCGCGGCGACCGTGCTGCTGCTGGCCGCCCGCTTCGCGTGGCCGGACTGGGTGCTGTTCGTGTCCGCGGCCGGGATCGGATCGGTGCCGAGCCTGGGCGCGATGGTCCGCGCGCGCTGGGCGGCCGTCTACCGGGGCACCCCGCAACTCCACACCGCGTACTCCCTGGAGTCCGTGGTGGACGAGGTGTGCTTCATCTTCGGGCCGATCATCTCCATCGGGCTGTCCACGGCGTGGTTCCCTGAGGCCGGCCCCCTGCTCGCCGCCTGCTTCCTGGCGGCCGGTGTCTGCTGGCTGACCGCCCAGCGCGCCACCGAGCCCGCGCCGCATCCACGCGCGCGTGGGGACGAGGGCGGTGGTTCGGCGTTGCGGACCGCCGGTCTCCAGGTGCTCGTGGCCACCTTCGTGGCGACCGGGGCGATCTTCGGGGCGGTCGACGTGGTCACCGTCGCGTTCGCCGACGAGCAGGGCCACAAGGGCGGCGCCAGCGTGGTGCTCGCCCTGTACGCGGCGGGCTCCTGCGCGGCGGGAGTCGTGTTCGGGCTGCTGCGCTTCCGGGGAGCCCCCGAACGTCGATGGCTGCTGGGCATATGCGCGATGGCCGTGAGTATGATCCCCCTCCTACTGGTCGGAAACTTGCCGCTTCTGGCCGTGGCGCTGTTCCTTGCGGGCCTGTCCATCGCACCCACGATGATCACGACGATGTCCCTCATAGAAGAGCACGTACCTCGCGCGAAGCTCACCGAGGGCATGACCTGGGTGAGCACCGGCCTGGCGGTCGGGGTCGCGCTCGGCTCCTCCGTCGCCGGCTGGGTGATCGACGCAGCCGACGCGCGGGCCGGGTACGGGGTTCCGGTCGTCGCCGGTGCCGTCGCGGTCGCGGTGGGTTTCCTCGGGTACCGCCGGCTCAGCAGACCGGCACCGGGTCGGGGAGGCACCGTTGAGCACCACAGCGAGCGCGAAGAACGGCACGTGGCGTAACTGGGGCGGAACGGTCGCCTCGCGGCCCGCGCGGGAGGTCACGCCTGCCTCCGTCGAGGAACTGGCCGCGGCCGTACGGAGGGCCGGTGAGGACGGTCTGACGGTGAAGGCCGTCGGCAGCGGGCACTCCTTCACGTCGATCGCCGCCACGGACGGCGTGTTGATCCGCCCTCAACTGTTGACCGGCATCCGCAACATTGACCGTGATGCCTTGACGGTCACGGTCGAGGCGGGCACCCCGCTCAAGAGACTCAACATGGCTCTCGCGCGCGAGGGTCTGTCGCTCACGAACATGGGCGACATCATGGAGCAGACGGTGTCGGGCGCGACCAGCACCGGCACGCACGGCACCGGCCGCGAGTCGGCCTCGATAGCCGCCCAGATCAAGGGACTTGAGCTGGTCACGGCGGACGGCTCGGTACTCACCTGCTCCGAGAAGGAGAACCCCGACGTCTTCGCGGCCGCCCGCATCGGCCTCGGCGCCCTGGGCATCGTCACCGCGATCACCTTCGCCGTGGAGCCCGTCTTCCTGCTCACGGCCCGCGAGGAGCCGATGACCTTCGACGAGGTCACCGGACGCTTCGACGAACTCTGGGCCGAGAACGAGCACTTCGAGTTCTACTGGTTCCCGCACACCGGCAATACCAACACCAAGCGCAACAACCGCAGCGCGGGACCCGAGAAGCCGGTGAGCCCGGTCTCCGGCTGGTTCGAGGACGAGTTCCTGTCCAACGGCGTCTTCCAAGTGGCCCAGTGGGTCGGCCGCGCGGCACCCGGCACCGTCCCGTCGATCGCCCAGATCTCCAGCAGAGCCCTGTCGGCGCGGACGTACACGGACATCCCCTACAAGGTCTTCACCTCCCCGCGCCGGGTGCGCTTCGTGGAGATGGAGTACGCCGTCCCGCGCGAGGCCCTCGTCGAGACCTTGCGCGAGCTGAAGACCATGGTCGACCGCTCGGACCTCAGGATCAGCTTCCCTGTGGAGGTGCGCACCGCCCCCGCGGACGACATCGCCCTGTCCACCGCCTCCGGCCGGGACAGTGCCTACATCGCCGTACACATGTTCAAGGGCACGCCCTACCAGGCGTACTTCACCGCCGCCGAGCGCATCCTCACCGCGCACGAGGGCCGGCCGCACTGGGGCAAGGTGCACACCCGGGACGCGGAGTACTTCGCCGGGGTCTACCCGCGCTTCGGCGAGTTCACGGCGCTGCGGGATCGGCTGGATCCTGACCGTCGGTTCCAGAACGACTACTTGCGGAGGGTGCTGGGTCAGTAGCCGACGCGCTCGGCGTGGGGGGCGGCGCACCGCCGCCGTCCGAAGCGCTGGGCGTCGGCGTCGGACTCGACGTCGTACCGCCGCTGTTGGACGGTGTACCGCCGTCGGTCGGACTGGACGACGTCTCCGGGGCGGCCGACGAACCGTTCGAGGAACTGGACGGGGAATCTGCCGGACTCGGCTCGTCGTCACCGGACTTCGGGGACGACGACGTGTCGTGACCGGTGACGGCGGCGCTGACCGTGGTCCCCTTGCCGCCGCTGAAGCTGTCGCCGGACACCACTTCGTAGACGGTGATCCCGGTCATGGTGACCCCGAAGACGAGGGCCGCGGCGAGCACGGGGCGCTTCCAACTGCCCACCCGCGCGCGGTAGACGGTGCCCTCCGTGAACTCCCCCGGACGAGCAGGGGTTTGTTCCGCCTCCTTGGAGGTGACGGCCGCCTCCCGGAGCTGTGCGCCGGTCCGGGTGAAGAAGTGCTGGAAGACGGAGCCTCCGCAGGTGGCTATCGCGCTCACGACGCCGGCGCCGAGGATCGTGCCGTAGACCCCGAAGGAGGAGGCGAGTTTGGCGGCCACCACCGCCGCCACCGCGCTGCCCGCGACTTGAGGGGCGCTCAGATCGATCCGCTTCTTGCTGACATCGGGCCTTGCGCGCATTCCGGGACCTGACCTCGCTTTCTCGCACTTTCTCGTACCTGATCAACCATCTGTACGACAAAGGGACGTACGGCCGAAACCAATAGTTCCGTTTCCGGCTATTGCATGAAGTACGCCACTTTCAAGATCGCCCGAGCCCAGCCCCGGGCCGCCAAGTCCCGCCCCCCACAAGAAGTTGGGCGGCGTGCCAATCCACGCACGTGGTCCAAATGGAGTACTGTTGCGAGCCCTGGGTGCGGTCTCCTGCCAGGGCGTCCGCGGCCTCAATGGACCGCCCAGAGGGGGCCAGTTGCACAGGGTGACGTAGTTGGTCACTTAGCGTTGCGAATAGGTAACCGTGCCATAACGGCGAGTCAGGGCCCGTGCCCGACACGCCGGGCAACTCGGCAAGGTTGTGGCAGGCTGCACCCGGGCAGGCCACACTCGACTAGCGGAAGCAGCGACGCACGTGACGTCGGCAGGCACCACCCGGGAGGTCCCCATGCCCGAACTGCGTGTCGTGGCCGTCTCTAACGACGGCACACGGCTGGTGCTGAAGGCTGCGGACAGCACGGAGTACACGCTTCCGATTGACGAGCGTCTGCGCGCCGCTGTACGCGGCGACCGTCCCCGCCTCGGCCAGATCGAGATCGAGGTGGAGAGTCATCTCCGCCCCCGAGACATCCAGGCACGTATACGTGCCGGCGCCTCCGCGGAGGAAGTCGCCCAACTAGCCGGTATCCCCGTCGACCGGGTGCGCCGCTTCGAGGGGCCTGTCCTCGCGGAGCGCGCATTCATGGCCGAGCGCGCCCGGAAGACTCCCGTCCGCCGGCCCGGTGAGAACGCGGGACCCCAGCTCGGCGAGGCCGTCCAGGAGCGACTGACGCTGCGCGGTGCCGAGAAGGACACCGTCCAGTGGGACTCCTGGCGCCGCGACGACGGCACCTGGGAGGTCCTGCTGGTCTACCGGGTCGCGGGCGAACCGCACTCGGCGAGCTGGACGTACGACCCGCCCCGGCGGCTCGTCCAGGCCGTCGACGACGAGGCGCGCTCGCTGATCGGCGAGTCCGACGACCTCTCCGCCACACCCGAGCCCAGCTTCCCGTTCGTGCCGCGGATCGCCCGGCTGCCCCGCGACCGGCCGCTGGACCGTGCCCTGGAGCGCCCGGAGCGTCCCGCGCTGCCGTCGCCCGAGCCGGTCGAGGAGAGCGAGCGCGACTCGCTGACCAGCCTCCTGGAGGCGGTACCGAGCTTCCGCGGCGACATGGTGGTCCCCGAGCGCCCCTCGGATCCCCCGGAGGAGCCTGCGGTGGAACCGGAAGAGGAGGAGCCCCCGGCTCCTGCGGCCTCGGCCGGTTCGGCGTACGCGGACGTCCTGATGCCCCGCTCCGTAGGGGCCCATCGCGACCGGCTCATCGGCTCCACCGACCGCCAGGCCGAGGCGGACGGCGTCCGTCCGGGCCGTAGGGCGGCCGTTCCGAGCTGGGACGAGATCGTCTTCGGGACGCGAAGGAAGAAGCAGGAGTAGCAGGAAGCAGCAGGCGTCGTACGGGGATACGGCTACTACGGGTGTACGGGTACTACTGGGGGTCCGGGCCCACGGCGACCGGGCGCTCCGGGTCAGAGGACCACTCCGACCAGGAGCCTACGTAGAGCGCGGCCGGAATCCCTGCGACCGCCAGGGCCAGTACCTCGTGAGCGCCCGAGACGCCGGAGCCGCAGTACACGCCGACGCCCGAACCCTCCGTAGCGCCAAGGGACTTGAAGCGGGCGGCCAGTTGCTCCGCCGGGAGGAAACGGCCGTCCGGGCCCACGTTCTCGTTGGTCGGCGCGGACAGGGCGCCCGGGATGTGGCCGCCCACCCGGTCGATGGGCTCCACCTCGCCCCGGTAACGCTCCCCCGCGCGGGCGTCGAACAGGACGCCGGTGCGGGCGAGGGCTGCGGCTCCGTCGGCGTCCAGGAGTTCCACGGCGCCCAGTTCCGGGGTGAAGTCGCCCTCGGCCGGTGTCGGTGCGGCCGTCTCCAGAGACCCCTCCCAGGAGGGAAGCCCGCCATCGAGGACCCGCACGTCCGGGTGACCCGTCCAGCGCAGCAGCCACCACGCGCGTGCCGCCGCCCAGCCCTGGCCGCCGTCGTACACAACGACCGGGCGGCCGGCCGACACGCCCGCGTGGCGCATCGCCGTGCCGAAGCGCGCGGTGTCGGGCAGGGGGTGGCGGCCATGAGCGCCGGGGGGCGAGGCGAGTTCCTGATCGAGGTCTACGTAGACGGCGCTTGGGATGTGCCCGGCCGCGTACTCGGCGCGGCCGTCGAACGGCGGCTCACCTGCGGCCTTCGCGACACTGAGCTGCCAGCGGATGTCCAGCAGGACCGGCGGGTTCGTCCCGGCGAGATCGCTCGCCAGTTCGGATGCGGAGATGATGGCGTTCATGGCCACCATCCTTGCGCAAGGGGTGGCCGACGTGTCCAGGTCCGACTACTCTGCTCGGCCGGACAGCCTCGATCACGAGGCGTACGGGAACGAGCACATGCTGTACAACCGATGGACACCCCACGGCAATCGCCTGGAAACGGACGAGTGACCGCAGATCGGTCATCCTCCCCAGGTGAGCCGCCCGCCGACGGCGCGGCCGGGGCGCGGTGCGCCACGGGGGGTGCGAGCATCGGCACGGGGCGTGCACGCGGCTGCCGCGGCACGCGGATCCGCGCTGCGGAAGCGATACGGCCACCGCGAGGGGCCTAGGAGAAGGTGACGATGACCGAGGCACGGGGGTCGGCCGACCTGAACGGCGACACGCACACTCGGCGTACGCAGGGCACGCCCTGCTGGGTGAGTCTGATGGTGCACGGGATGGCCGCGACTCAGGAGTTCTACGGAGAGCTGTTCGGTTGGGAATTCCAACCCGGTCCCCAGCAGCTCGGCCCCTACGCGCGGGCCCTGCTGGACGGGCAGGAGGTGGCCGGCATCGGCCAGCTGCCACCGGACCGGCATCTGCCCATCGCCTGGACGCCGTATCTCGCCTCGGACGACGTCGACCAGACGGCCGAGACGGTACGGATGTGCGGCGGCACGGTCGGGGTGGGCCCCCTGGACGCGGCGGAGGCCGGCCGGCTGGCGATCGGCTCCGACCCGTCGGGGGCGGTCTTCGGCATCTGGCAGGCCGCCGACCACCTCGGCACGACCATCACCGGCGTCCCCGGCACACCCGCATGGAACGAGCTGCTGACCTCCGAGACCGCGAGCCTCGCCAAGTTCTACGAGGCGGTGTTCGGCTACGAGGAAGTCCCGGTGGTCTCCGCCGGCTTCGACTACATCACCCTGCACCTGGACGGCCACCCGGTCGCCGGCATCCACGGCGTCGGCACCGCCCTGCCCCGCGACCGGGGCCCGCACTGGATGACGTACTTCGAGGTGGCCGACACGGACGAGGCCCTGCGCCACGTCACGGACCTCGGCGGCCACACCCTCACACCACCCCACGACAGCCCCCACGGCCGCGTGGCCACGGTGGCCGACCCCGAGGGCGCGATGTTCTCGGTGATCGAGGGGCCGCGCTAGGCCGACGTCATCGGCAATACATCCGGTGACAGCGCCGCCGCCCGAGCCGTAGCCGCTGTCATGCGGCGGCGGTGGTGGCGGCGGCACAGGACCTCGTAGCCGACCGCTTCCGCCTGGTTGACGTCGCCTACGACGACTTGCGCGCCCTCGACGACCATCTCGCCGCCTATCGTGCGGGCGTTGTGGGTGGCGCGGGCGCCGCACCAGCAGAGGGCCTCCACCTGGAGGACCTCGACGCGGTCGGCGAGTTCGACCAGGCGCTGGGAGCCGGGGAAGAGCTTGGAGCGGAAGTCGGTCGTGATACCGAAGGCGTAGACGTCGAGGCTCAGGTCGTCGACCACGCGCGCGAGTTGGTCGATCTGCACCGGTGCCAGGAACTGTGCCTCGTCGGCGATGACGTAGTCCGCGCGGCCGCCCTGGGAGAGGTGGTCGACGACGTACGCGTACAGGTCCTGCTCGTCCTCGACCTCCACCGCGTCGGTGACGAGGCCGAGGCGGGAAGAAAGCTTTCCCTCGCCCGCGCGGTCGTCCCGGGTGAAGATCATCCCCGCCAGGCCGCGCGCCGAGCGGTTGTGCTCGATCTGGAGCGCCAGGGTCGACTTCCCGCAGTCCATCGTTCCGGAGAAGAACACCAGCTCGGGCATGGGGAGTTGAGCACCTTTCGGCGGAGAAGGAGAACAGGAGGAGGACGGAGGGACCTCAGGAGCGTACTTCGAGCAAGGGGACCAACTGCTCGGCAGGGGTCATCGAACCGTGGTTGCCGACCATGGCCGACTCCTTCGGCTCCCGCTCGGACGCGATGATCAGGACGTCGTCCCGGGCCGCCGCGATCACGTCGCCGAGACGGTCGTAGACGCGCTCGTCGATGTGCGGGCCGAACCAGCCCGCCGCGATCGCCTCGTCCCGCGAGGCCACCCAGAACTGCTCGCCGAGGACCTCGCGCCAGCACGTCAGTACGTCGTTCTCAGCGCCCCGCACCGCGTAGACGTGGCGGGCGCGGCCCTCGCCGCCGAGGAGGGCGACGCCGGCGCGCAGCTCCCAGTCCGCGTCGAAGTCGATGCGGTGCTCCTCGTCGAAGGGCACGTCGATCATGCCGTGGTCGGCGGTGACGTACAGCGCGCTGCGCGGCGGCAGTTGCTCGGCGAGGCGCTGCACGAGTCGGTCGACGTACATGAGTTGACCGCGCCAGGTGTCGGAGGCGATGCCGTGGCGGTGGCCGGCGCCGTCGAGTTCGGCGTAGTACGTGTACACCAAGGAGCGGTCCCCGGCGGCCAGTTGCTCGGCCGCGAGGTCCATGCGCTCCTCGCCGGTCAGCCGCCCGTGGAACGTTCCGCCACTGAGCGCGACCTTCGTCAGCGGGGTGTTCTGGAAGGTCGGGGACGACACCTGGGCGGCGTGCACGCCCGCCGCGTCGGCCAGTTGGAAGATCGTGGGGTGCGGCTGCCAGGACTTCGGCTCGCTCCACGGCTGCCAGCGCAGCTGGTTCATCAGCGCGCCGGTGGCCGGGTTGCGCACGGTGTAGCCGGGCAGGCCGTGGGCGCCCGGCGGCAGGCCGGTGCCGACGGAGGCGAGGGAGGTCGCGGTGGTCGCCGGGTAGCCGGCGGTGAGCGGACGTCCGGTGCCGCCGCGCGAGCTGCCGAGCAGCGCGTGCAGATAGGGCGCCTCGTCGGCGTGGTCCTTGATCTGCTCCCAGCCGAGGCCGTCGATCAGGAAGACGCAGTTGCGGTCGGCCGGGGTCAGCTCCGGGATCGCCGCGGTCGTACCGGGTACGCCCATGCCCGCGGCCAGCGTGGGCAGCAGGTCGGCGAGGGAGCCGGAGCCGTACTCGGGGACGGGCGCGGATGCGACGGCGAGGGGCTCGGGGTGGTCCCAGGTTGCGGGCTGCGCCATTACCGCGGTACGTCCGCGGTCGCCTCGGAGAGGGCCTGCGCGAAGGCGAGGGTCTGCTGCACCGTCTCCGGGCCGTCGCCGGCCTCGCTGACGCGCAGGCTCAGGTCGTCCGCCGTCGAGTTGCCCGTGTAGCCGTGGTCCGCCTCGCAGTTGGGGTCGCCGCAGGCGGCCGGCTCCAGGTCGATCCGGGCGACGGCGCCCCAGCCGATGGTCAGCACGACCTCGCGCGGGAGCGTGCCCGGTGTGTACGACTCCGGGTTGGCGACCACACGACTGAGCACCACGGACGAGATCCGGCCGAGCTTCACGGACTCCGTGGACGTCGTCGCGTACGGCGTCGGGGAGGTGCTGTCGGCGGCCTGCTCGTCGGTGTGGCTGACGATGAAGCGGTTGCCGGTGAGGACGAGCACGGTCACGTGCCGGCGCACCTCGTTCTGGTCGAACGTGGTCTCCTGGTGGACCAGGAACGACCGGATCGGCTCGCCGCCCACGGCGGCCTCCACCGCCTCGGCCACGAGGGCCGGGTAGTAGCCGCTGCGCTCGATCGCCGCACGCAGCCCCTGGGTCGTCGTACTGGTCTTGGCCATGACGTCCATCCTACGGTGGCGCACTGACTGCGAGGCACCGCCGAGCACTGTCTCGTCACAGCTGTCCCAGTACACGGGACCGGGGTGCGGGAAGCCTCCTCCGGCACATCCGTCAGTACACGGGAAGCGTCCTCGGGCCGAGGTCGTCGCGGGCGGGCGGCGGGGCCAGGCGGACGGAGGCACCGAGCACGCTCAGTCCGTGCGCGGCCACGACCACCGGCTCCAGGGTCACGGCGACGACCTCGGGATGGTCGTCGACCAGCCGCGAGACCCGGAGCATCAGCTCCTCCAGGGCAGGCGTGTCGACCGGCGTGGAGCCGCGCCAGCCGAACAGGAGCGGCGCCGTCCGGATCGACCGGATCAACGACCCGGCCTCCCGGTCCGTGACCGGAATCAGCCGGTGCGCGGTGTCCCCGAGCAGCTGCGAGGCGGCTCCGGCGAGCCCGAACGACAGCACGGCCCCCGCCGCCGGGTCGATGACGGCCCGTACGACGGTGTCGACCCCGCGCGGCGCCATCCGCTGCACCACCGGCCGCAGCTCCTCCGGCTTCCCGAACAACTCGCCCAACTCGGCGTACGCCCGCCGCAGTTGGTCCTCGTCCGCGAGATCCAGCCGTACGCCGCCCAGGTCGGCGCGGTGGCGCAGGTGCGGGGCGGTGGCCTTGAGGGCGACCGGGTAGCCGAGGGTGCGGGCGGCCTCGGCGGCGGCGTCGGGGGTGGGCCCGGGCAGCGCGCGGTGGACGTCGACGCCGTACTTGCCGAGCAGGTCGCACGTGTCGTCGACGCCGAGCGTGAGGCCCTGCCCGCGCGCGAGCAGCCCGCCGATCAGTCCGGCGGCGCCCTTCTCGTCGATGTCCTCGAACTCGGGCACCCGGCCGGGGTCCGTGGCCTCGCGCCGCCACTGCGCGTACTTCACGGCTTCGGCGAGGGCCCGGACAGCGCGCTCGGCGGCGGGGAAGGCGGGGATGAGGCCGCCGCCTTCGGGGGCCGGCCTCCCGGTGACCGATTGTTCGGCCTCTGCGGTGGGCAGTCGTTCCGCAGGGCGGAACGGGTGGGCACCGCCCTCAGCGCCGGGCGCCTTCGAAGCAACCTGTGGCGCCGTACTGGTCGCAGCCGACAACGCCTCCGCGAGCCCCCCGAGCTCCACGTGCACCACCAGCACCGGCTTCCCGGGAGCCGCCGCAGCAGCGGACCGCAGTGCCTCCGCCAACGCCGCGTCCTCGGCCGGCCCCTCCCCCACGGCAGGTATCGCAGTCACCACGACCGCGTCGCACGCCTCGTCGGCCAATGCCTCCGACAACGCCTGATGGAAGTCCCCCGCCGTCGCCGCCGTCGTCAGATCCAGCGGAGCGAGCGGTCGCAACCCCTCGGAGAGGCACGCGTCGTAGGTCAACAGGCCGAGCGACTCGGAGTTCCCGACGATCGCCACGCGCGGCCCGCCGGGCAACGGCTGCCGTGCGAGCAGCAGTCCCGTGTCGACCAGTTCGGTGATCGTCTCGACGCGGATCACCCCGGCCTGTCGCAGCAGCGCGGAGACCGTCGCGTGCGGCAGCCGGGTCGCCCGTACGGCGTGTCCCTGGGGGGCGGATCCGGCGCCCTGGACGACAACCAGCGGTTTCGCCGCCGCGGTGCGCCGGGCGAGGCGGGTGAACTTGCGGGGGTTGCCGATGGACTCCAGGTACATGAGGGCGACGTCGGTGTCGGGATCGTCGTACCAGTACTGAAGGACGTCGTTGCCGGACACGTCCGCGCGGTTGCCCGACGACACGAAGGTGGAGACGCCGGTGACTCCGGTGACCCCGCCGCCGCGCCGGTGCAGCCGGGACAGCAGGGCGATGCCGATGGCGCCGGACTGGGCGAACAGGCCGATGCGTCCGGGGCGCGGCATCTCGGGGGCGAGGGACGCGTTCAGCCGTACGTCGGCGGCGGTGTTGATGACCCCGAAGGCGTTCGGCCCGATGATGCGCATGCCGTACGTGCGCGCGTGGCGCACGAGTTCGCGCTGGCGCTCGCGTCCCTCGGGGCCGCTCTCGGCGTACCCGGCGGTGACCACGACGAGCCCCTGCACTCCGTGTTCGCCGCACTCGGTGACGACTTCGGGGACGTGCTCGACCGGGACGGCGACGACAGCGAGGTCCACGGGGCCCTCGATGTCGCGCACCGAGCGGTACGCCGGTATCCCGTCGAGGTCCTTCCGCTCCTCGGGGAAGGCCTTGTTCACGGCGTACAGGCCACCGGTGAACCCGGCGTCCCTGATGTTGTCGAGAACGCTGCGGCCCACCCCTCCGGGGGAACGGCCGACACCGACGACGGCGACCGAGCCGGGCATCAACAGCCGCCGTACGGAGCGCGCTTCGGCCCGCTGCTCCCGCGCGCGCTGCACGGCGAGGGACCGATCGGTGGGTTCGAGATCGAACTCCAGGCGTACGACGCCGTCCTCGAAGCTGCGCTTCTGGGTGTAGCCGGCGTCCGTGAACACCTTGATCATCTTGTTGTTCGCGGGCAGCACCTCGGCGGCGAAGCGGCGGATGCCACGCTCGCGGGCGACGGCCGCGATGTGTTCGAGGAGGGCGGAGGCGACGCCCCTCCCCTGGTGGGCGTCCTGCACCAGGAAGGCGACCTCGGCCTCGTCGGCCGGGGCGGAGGCGGCACGCCCGTCGGCACTAATGCGGTCATAGCGTACGGTGGCGATGAACTCGCCGCCGACGGTGGCCGCGAGTCCCACCCGGTCCACAAAGTCGTGGTGCGTGAAGCGGTGGACATCCTTGGCGGACAGGCGCGGATACGGCGCGAAGAAGCGGTAGTACTTCGACTCGTCGGAGACCTGCTCGTAGAAGCTGACCAGGCGATCGGCGTCGTCGACGGTGATGGGCCTGATGCGCGCGGTACCCCCGTCGCGCAGCACCACGTCGGCTTCCCAGTGGGCGGGGTACTCGTGCCGGTCCGACGAGGTCTGCATGGGGCCCAGCGTACGGCTCGCGTCCGACAACGGCGCGAGGCAGTCTGTGGGCAACAACAGAGCACGGGACGTCGGGCCGAGGCCGCGGTCCGACGACTCGCTCCGGACGGTTCGCAAGGCCGGTCCGGGGTCGCTTCACGTGTGGGAAACTGGTCTAGACAACCCTGAGACTCTGAAGGGCAGCATCACATGGCTGAGCGCCGCGTCAACGTCGGCTGGGCGGAGGGCCTTCACGCCCGCCCCGCCTCCATCTTCGTCCGGGCCACCACGGCCGCAGGTATCCCCGTGACGATCGCCAAGGCCGACGGCAACCCCGTCAACGCGGCCTCCATGCTCGCGGTTCTGGGCCTGGGCGCCCAGGGCGGCGAGGAGATCGTCCTCGCGTCGGACGCCGAGGGCGCGGACGCGGCCCTCGACCGACTGGCGAAGCTGGTCGCGGAAGGTCTTGAGGAACTCCCCGAGACCGTCTGAGCACGCCCCCCTTTGCGCCTGAACCGGCGCCGCTCTCGCGGAGGTGGTTGCGCGCCGTGAGGGTTCCTCAATTGATGGTTGCGGTGCTTTTCGCCGCAAAACACTGCACGCAACCTCGAAGGGCTCGTCCGAATTACCGGGCGAGCCCTTCGCAATTCCACTTGTGGGCAGCATAAATAATCCCCCGCGAATTAGCCTCTCTTTGTATACGGCGCCCGTGTTAATGCCGCAGGCCCGACATGTTTACGGGAGGTTGCGAAGTCCTCACACGGTCCGTGCCGTTCGCGCCGCCGGGAAAGCGCAGCCGGTGCGCGGTGCCCGCGCGCTCGGTGTGCAGGGCGGTGATCGCCCGGGCACGCTCGCTGTCGCCACGCGCCACCGCGTCCACGATGGCCCCGTGCTCGGCCCAGGACTCCACGGGGTTGGCCGGGGCGTCCACCGCGTACATCCAGGCGATCTTGTGCCGCAGCTGGGTCAGCATCGAGGTCAGCGCGGGGCTTCCGGAGGCCTGTGCCAGCGTCTCGTGGAACCAGCTGCCCAGGGAGCGCAGATCCTCGCTGTTGCCCCGCCTGGCGCGCTCCTGGCCCAGCCTGACGAGGCCGCGCAGCACCTTGAGGTGGGCCTCGGTGCGCCGCTGGGCGGCCCGCGAGGCGCCGAGCGGCTCCAGCAGCATCCGCATCTCCAGCAGGTCGGCGGCCTCCTGCTCGGTCGGCTCCGCGACGCACGCGCCCGCGTGCCGCCGGGTCACGACGAATCCCTCGGCCTCCAGCGTGCGCAGGGCCTCCCGGACGGGGACGCGCGAGACCCCGTACCGGCGCGCGAGGAGTTCCTCCGTGAGGCGGCTGCCGCGCTCGTAGACACCGGCGACGATGTCGTCCCGGATCGCCGTGCATACCGAGTGCGCCGGAATACGCATGTCCGACCTCCGCCTTAATCCCCGTGAAACGTCGACGATTGACGTGTGTTCCGTGACTCTATTGCAATGAGCGGGAATTTCCGATGGCGGGCCGGAATCCATGGATATTTTTTGGACAGGAGGGCTCCGGAAACGCCGAAAGCCCCGGCCGCGCGGGCCAGGGCTTCGGGAAGTGCGGCGGTGCGCCGTCAGACGTTCACACCGTGCTTGCGGAGGTAGGCGACGGGGTCGACGTCGGAGCCGTACTCGGCGGTCGTGCGGGCCTCGAAGTGGAGGTGCGGGCCGGTGACGTTGCCGGTCGCTCCGGAGAGGCCGATCTGCTGGCCCGGGGTGACCGTCTGGCCGACGGAGACGCCGATGGACGACAGGTGGCCGTACATGGTGTACATGCCGTCAGCCATCTTGATCACCACTTGATTGCCGTACGAGCCGCCCCAGCCGGCCTCGACGACGGTGCCGGAGCCGACCGCGTGCACGGAGGTGCCGGTCGAGGCGTGGAAGTCGATGCCGGTGTGGGCACCGGAGGACCACAGGGAACCGCCGGTCTTGTAGCCGGTGGAGACGTACGAGCCGGTGACCGGCGCGACGAAGGTGTTGAGCTTCTTGCGCTCGGCGGCGCGGGCGGCGCGTACCGCTGCCTCGCGCTCCGCCTTGGCCAGTGCGGCGGCCTTGGCGCGGGCGACCTCCTTGGCCAGCGCTTCGTCCGCGGCCTGCTGCTGGGCGACGGCCTGGGCGTCGATCTTGTCGGCCACGGAGTCACCGATGGCGATGACGGGCGTGAGACCGGTCTGCTCGGCGGCGGGCTCCGCGGCGAACGCCGGGGCGGCGGCCAGGGTGCCTACGACGCCGGAGGTGGCGAGAGCCGCGACACTCGCGGCACGAACGGTGGTGCGGTGGGTCCGGCTCGGGCGACGGTGCTTCCCGGTGGCGCGGGTGAACGCCATGGAGTGGCTGGTCCTTTCCTTCCTTCTCGCCTACCGGGTTAGCTGACGGGTTCGGAGCAGGAAGGTCTCCTACGGACACCCTCGCTGGGCGCGCGGGCGTCCGATTCACCCCAGGGACGTGGGTCCCCGGCTCCCCTGGCTCGCGCCGTACGGGGACTCGGCGATGACTGTCCGGTGCCGCGAGTGCGGCGCGGTGCCTGACGGACAGCCGCACCGACGCTAAGGCGGGCCACTTTCAATCCCCAAACGGATCACGGGTTTTGTTGCACATGCCACAGGGCAGACGGGCAACCTCTCCCCCAATTCGGACATTAGGGGGCCCTGGTGACTCTTCAGTCACCAGGGCCCCCACGCGCGCGTGCCGCTCGTCGGCTCGCTACGGGTCGTCTACTCGGCCGCGACGACGGTCACTTCACCGATGCCGAGAGCCTCCACGGGCGCCTTGATCTGCTCCGCGTCGCCGACCAGGATCGTCACCAGACGGTCCACCGGGAAGGCGTTCACGACCGCCGCGGTGGCCTCCACGGTGCCGGTCGCGGCGAGCTGCTGGTACAGCGTCGCCTGGTAGTCGTCGGGCAGGTGCTGCTCGACCTGGTCGGCCAGCGTGCTGGCGACGGCCGCGGCGGTCTCGTACTTGAGCGGCGCCACCCCGACGAGGTTCTGTACGGCGATGTCCCGCTCGGCGTCGGTGAGTCCGCCCTCGGCGAGCCTGCGGAGCACCGTCCACAGGTCGTCCAGCGCGGGACCGGTGTTCGGGGTGTCCACGGAGCCGCTGATGGCGAGCATCGAGGCGCCCGTGCCGTCGGGTGCCGAACGCAGCACCTGGCCGAACGCCCGCACACCGTAGGTGTAGCCCTTCTCCTCGCGCAGGACGCGGTCCAGGCGGGAGGTGAGGGTGCCGCCGAGGCAGTACGTGCCGAGCACCTGGGCGGGCCACACGCGGTCGTGCCGGTCGGCTCCGACGCGGCCGATGAGCAACTGCGTCTGGACGGCGCCGGGGCGGTGCACGATCACGACCCGCCCGGTGTCGTCGGCGGTCACCGGCGGCACGGGACGCGGCTGCGCGGTGGAGCCCGTCCACGAGCCCAGGGTGTCGGCGAGGAGCGCGTCCAGGTCGATGCCCGTGAGGTCGCCGACGACCACGACAGTGGCCGTCGCCGGGCGGACGTGCCGCTCGTAGAAGGCGCGTACGGCCCCGGAGTCGATCTTCTGGACGGTCTCCTCGGTGCCCTGGCGCGGACGCGACATGCGCGAGGTCGCCGGGAACAGCTCCTTGGAGAGCTCCTTGGCCGCGCGGCGGGACGGGTTGGCCGTCTCGTGCGGGATCTCGTCGAGGCGGTTGCGGACCAGCCGCTCGATCTCACTGTCCGCGAAGGCGGGTGCCCGCAGCGCGTCGGAGAGCAGGCCGAGCCCCTTGGCCAGGCGCGAGGCCGGGACCTCCAGGCTCAGACGCAGCCCCGGGTGGTCGGCGTGCGCGTCGAGGGTGGCGCCGGAGCGCTCCAGCTCGGCGGCGAACTCCTCGGCGGAGTGCTTGTCGGTGCCCTCGGAGAAGGCCCGCGCGGTGATCGTGGCGACACCGTCCAGGCCGGCCGGTTCGGCGTCCAGAGGCGCGTCCAGGAGCACCTCGACGGCGACGACCTGCTGGCCGGGCCGGTGGCAGCGCAGCACGGTCAGGCCGTTGCCGAGCGTCCCGCGCTCCGGGGCCGGGAAGGCCCACGGCCTGGCCTCGCCGGCCTGCGGCTGCGGGTGGAATTCCATCGTGGCGAGCTCGGTCACTTGGCCGCCTCCTCGTTCTCGTCGCCGGCCTCTGCTTCGTCATCCTCGTCCGCGATCGGCTCGTAGACGAGCACCGCGCGGTTGTCGGGGCGCAGGCGGGCCTTGGCGACCTCCTGCACCTCCTCCGCCGTCACGTCGAGGACGCGCTGCACGGCGGTCAGGGCGAGCTGCGGGTCGCCGAACAGGACGGCGTACCGGCACAGTTCGTCGGCGCGGCCCGCGACCGTGCCGAGCCGGTCCAGCCACTCGCGCTCCAACTGGGCCTGGGCGCGCTCCATTTCCTCGGCCGTGGGGCCCTCCTCGGCGAACCGGGCGAGCTCCTCGTCGATGGCGGCCTCGATCACCGGCACCTCGACGTCCCCTGACGTCTTGACGTCCAGCCACCCCAGGGAGGGCGCCCCGGCCAGCCTCAGCAGACCGAAGCCCGCCGCGACGGCCGTACGGTCGCGCCGTACAAGGCGGTTGTAAAGGAGCGAGGACTCGCCGCCGCCCAAGATGGTGAGGGCGAGGTCGGCCGCGTCGGACGCGCGCGTGCCGTCCTCCGGGAGCCGGTAGGCACACATCAGGGCGCGGGCCGGGACCTCCTCGACGACGACCTCGCGCAGCTCCCCGCCCATCGTGTCGGGCAGCACGCCCTCACGAGGCGTCGGCTTGCCGTCGTGCGACGCGATGGAACCGAAGTACTTCTCGATCCAGGCGAGCGTCTGCTCGGGGTCGATGTCGCCGACCACGGACAGGACCGCGTTGTTGGGCGCGTAGTAGGTGCGGAAGAACGCGCGGGCGTCCTCCAGGGTGGCCGCGTCCAGGTCCGCCATGGAGCCGATGGGCGTGTGGTGGTACGGGTGGCCCTCCGGGTAGGCGAGGGCGGTCAGTTTCTCGAACGCGGTCCCGTAGGGCACGTTGTCGTAGCGCTGGCGGCGCTCGTTCTTGACGACGTCCCGCTGGTTCTCCATGGACTCCTCGTCCAGGGCGGCCAGCAAGGAGCCCATGCGGTCGGCCTCCAGCCAGAGCGCGAGCTCCAACTGGTGGGTGGGCATGGTCTCGAAGTAGTTCGTGCGCTCGAAGCTGGTGGTGCCGTTGAGCGAACCGCCCGCGCCCTGCACCAGTTCGAAGTGGCCGTTGCCCTTCACCTGTCCGGAGCCCTGGAACATCAGGTGCTCGAAGAGGTGAGCCAGGCCGGTACGCCCCTTGACCTCGTGGCGGGAACCGACGTCGTACCAGAGGCACACCGCCGCGACCGGGGTCAGGTGGTCCTCGGAGAGGACCACGCGCAGACCGTTGGCCAAGCGGTGTTCGGTCGCTGTCAGACCGCCGGACCCTGCCTCGGCGGTGGCCGTGTGACCCATGGGCATGTACGTCCCTTCGATCGCGGATTCTCTGGCTGGAACCGCAGAAATCCTGCTCGTCCCGCCACTGTATGCAAGCGTGCGGACCGTCGGCGAAGTTCCCGGCGGACGTACGCCGAGAGCGAGATCGCGTAGCCTGCGGGCAGTCGCACACGTGGACTCGCTCGGCAGCCGCCGGCGACGGACCCGAGCGGGCAACGCCGGGTCCTGGTCCGCGTTGTCAGTGCCGCGGTCCACAATGGTTCACGTCAAGACCCCGTTCACGCTTCAGCAAGAGTGAGCCGAAGGGGAGCGACCCCCAGGCGAGCGACCAGAAAAGAGGAGCCGGCAGCGATGGCCCGCCGCAGCACGAAGACCCCGCCGCCCGACGACTCGTTCGAGGAGCGGATCCTCGACATCGACGTCGTCGACGAGATGCAGGGCTCCTACCTTGAGTACGCGTACTCGGTCATCTACTCCCGAGCCCTGCCGGACGCCCGGGACGGCCTGAAGCCGGTTCACCGACGGATCGTCTACCAGATGGACGAGATGGGCCTGCGCCCCGACCGGGGGTACGTCAAGTGTGCTCGTGTCGTCGGTGAAGTAATGGGCAAGCTGCACCCGCACGGGGACGCGTCGATCTACGACGCCCTGGTGCGCATGGCACAGCCCTTCTCCATGCGCGTGCCGCTGGCCGACGGCCACGGCAACTTCGGCTCGCTGGGCAACGACGACCCGCCGGCCGCCATGCGGTACACCGAGTGCCGGCCGTCCGAAGCGGCCAACCTGATGACCGAGTCGATCGACGAGGACACGGTCGACTTCACCCCGAACTACGACGGCCAGGAGCAGGAGCCGGTGGCCCTGCCCGCCGCCTTCCCGAACCTCCTGGTGAACGGCTCGTCGGGCATCGCCGTCGGCATGGCCACCAACATGCCGCCGCACAACCTGGGCGAAGTCATCGCCGCCGCCCGGCACTTGATCCGCTATCCGAACGCGGACCTGGACAGCCTGATGCGGCACGTCCCCGGTCCCGACCTGCCCACGGGGGGCAGGATCGTCGGCCTCACCGGTATCCGGGACGCGTACGAGACGGGCCGCGGCACCTTCAAGATCCGCGCCACGGTCGCCGTGGACAACGTGACGGCACGCCGCAAGGGCCTCATCGTCACCGAACTGCCCTTCTCCGTAGGCCCCGAGAAGGTGATCGCCAAGATCAAGGACCTGGTCGGCGCGAAGAAGCTGCAGGGCATCGCCGACGTCAAGGACCTCACCGACCGCGCGCACGGCCTGCGCCTGGTCATCGAGATCAAGAACGGCTTCGTACCGGAAGCGGTCCTGGAGCAGCTCTACAAGCTGACGCCGATGGAGGAGTCCTTCGGCATCAACAACGTTGCCCTGGTGGACGGGCAGCCTCTCACGCTCGGCCTCAAGGAACTCCTGGAGGTCTATCTCGACCACCGCTTCAACGTCGTACGGCGCCGCAGCGAGTTCCGCCGCACCAAGCGGCGCGACCGTCTCCACCTGGTGGAGGGTCTGCTCACCGCGCTCATCGACATCGATGAGGTCATCCGGATCATCCGCTCCAGCGACAACTCCGCGCAGGCGAAGCAGAGTCTGATGGAGCGCTTCTCGCTGAGCGACATCCAGACGCAGTACATCCTGGACACGCCGCTGCGCCGGCTCACCCGGTTCGACCGGATCGAGCTGGAGTCGGAGATGGAGCGACTCAACGCGGAGATCGCGGAGTTGACCCGCATCCTGGAGTCCGACGCCGAGCTGCGCAAGCTGGTCTCGACCGAACTGGCCGCGGTGGCGAAGAAGTTCGGCACCGACCGGCGTACGGTCCTGCTGGAGTCGGCGGGCGCCCCCGCCGCCACCGTGCCGCTCCAGGTCGCCGACGACCCGTGCCGGGTGCTGCTCTCCTCGACGGGTCTGCTGGCCCGTACGGCGAACGGCGAGCCCTTCCCGGAGGACTCCGAGGCCCGGCGCACCAAGCACGACGTGATCGTCTCGGCGGTCCCGGCGACGGCCCGCGGCGAGCTGGGCGCGGTCACCTCGGCCGGCCGCCTCCTGCGGATCAACGTCGTCGACCTCCCCCAGCTCCCGGAGACGGCCGCCGCGCCGAACCTCTCCGGCGGCGCGCCGATCTCGGAGTTCGTCTCCCTGGACGAGGGCGAGACGGTCATCTGCCTGACGACCCTCGACGAGTCCTCCCCCGGCCTCGCCATCGGCACGGAGCAGGGCGTCGTCAAGCGCGTGGTCCCCGACTACCCCACGAACAAGGAGGAGTTGGAGGTCATCACGCTCAAGGACGGCGACCGGATCGTCGGCGCCGTCGAGTTGCGCACTGGCGAGGAGGACCTGGTCTTCATCGCGGACGACGCCCAGCTGCTGCGCTACCAGGCCTCCCAGGTGCGCCCCCAGGGCCGCGCGGCCGGGGGCATGGCGGGCATCAAACTCACCGAGGGCGCGAAGGTCATCTCCTTCACGGCCGTCGACCCCGCCGTGGACGCGGTCGTCTTCACGGTCGCGGGCTCGCGCGGCACGCTGGACGACTCCGTCCAGACGACGGCCAAGCTGACCCCGTTCGACCAGTACCCCCGCAAGGGCCGCGCCACCGGCGGCGTCCGCTGCCAGCGCTTCCTGAAGGGCGAGGACTGCCTCTCCCTGGCCTGGGCGGGCGCCGTACCGGCCAAGGCCGCCCAACGGGACGGCACACCGGCGGAACTCCCGGAGATGGACCCGCGACGCGACGGCTCGGGCGTGTCACTCGCGAAGACAGTGTCGGTGGTGGCGGGGCCGGTGTAGCGCCGGCCGTCAGTCGTCCAGTTCCGGATCCGGGTCCAACTCCGGCTCGAATTCGGGTTGTCGGTCCGCCTCCTGGGCCGACTCCGCTTCCTGTACGTAACGCAGGACGCCCCACATGCCGCGCTCGTCGGCGTGTGGGGCGTCGCCGTTCTTGCACGCCTCCAGCTCCTTGCCGAGCGTGGCCATGTCGAGGCCGGTTCCGATGAGCACGAGCTGGGTCGACCGGGCGTCACCACTGCCCCAGGGCTCGGGATAGAACCGCAGGAACCGTCCGACGGCGTGCACGGCGTACCGATTGCGCGAATCGTGGGCGCCGAAGTCGACGTATCCCTTGATGCGGTAGAGCCCCTCGGGCCGACTGTCGAGGAATGCCATGAGCCTGCGCGGGTCCAGGGGCGATTCGGAGGCGAAGGAGAGGCTGTCGTAGGCGGCGTGCAGGTGGTCGGCGTGCGCGTCGCCGCCATGGCCATCGCCGGTGTGCTCGTGCAGGTCGTCGAAGGTCAGCTGCCCCATACGCTCCTCGTTCGGCCGGCAGTCGAAGAGGAACTCGGGGTCGATACGGCCGTAGGTGGCGGGCACGACGGCGGCACGGTCGGTGAGCGAGCGGACGAGTCCGAGGACGCGCGGGGCGTCGACCGCCCGGTCCAGCTTGTTGACGACGACGAGGTCGGCGAGGGCGAGATGCCGGTCGATCTCGGGGTGCTTCGCGCGCGTGTCGTCGAACTCGGCGGCGTCGACGACCTCGACGAGCCCGCCGTAGACGATCCCCGGGTGTTCGCTGGCGAGCAGCATGCGGACCAGTTCCTCCGGTTCGGCGAGTCCGCTGGCCTCGATGACGATGACGTCGATACCGGCGGAGGGCCGGGCGAGCCGCTCCAGATAGACGTCGAGTTCGCCGGCGTCGACGGCACAGCACAGGCATCCGTTGCCGAGCGACACGGTCGAGTCCCCGAGCGCCCCGGCCACGGCCAGCGCGTCGATCTCGATCGCCCCGAAGTCGTTGACGATCGCTCCGATACGGCTGCCTCCGCTGCGGTGCAGGAGGTGGTTGAGCAGGGTCGTCTTGCCGGAGCCGAGGAATCCGGCGAGGACGAGGACGGGGATCTGCCGGGGGCTCGGATCCGTGCCCGGGGCTGACGCCGGATGCGTACTCGGACTCGGGTCCGGGCTCTGGCTCGGGCGTGCGCTCGGGCTCTGCTGGCTCAACGTGCGACCTCTTTCACGCCGACGCGTGCACCGGCTCGCGGTCCGGCGCACGTACGGAGGTTGAATGCCGCCCCAGGATACGAGCCGGAAGAATCGCCGCGAAGTGAACGATTGTTAGCAGCACTTGCGGGGCAGACGTTGGGGAAGGCGCCGGTTCGTGCGACCCTCGCTTCCCTCCGTGCGCCTCCTCTCCGCCTCCCTGCCGATCAGAGCCGCTCGGCACTCTGGGAGACGGCAAGCGCCGCCCATCGCTCGCCGGTCCCCATCAGTCGACCCGCACCCCGACGACCGGCGGACGGCCGCCTGATTCGGGGGTTGACATGGCCACACAGAAACGCGGGATGCGAGGGCCCAGTGCCGCCGCCACCGTAGGACTCGCCTTCGCCGCGGGGGCACTCGCGGCGCTCGTCGCACAGCGACGCAAGTTCGAGGAGCTTCGCCTGCGCGTCACCGAAGTGGAACAGAGCGACAGGCAGTCGATGCTGACGGAACAGCAGCGGCTGCAATTCTACCTCCTGACCAAGGCCATGGAGGATCCGGACCTGGCCGCCGTGTACAGCAACGTTCAGGTGGACTCACCCACACAGCAGCGCCAGTACCTGTTCGCGAACGCCCTGTACAACAACGCCCTGCTCGCCTACCGCGTGGGCATCGTCAACTGGGAGGAACTGCACGGCCACCTCCGGACCATCTGCCAGAACACCATCTTTCGTGACTACTGGCGCGCCCACCATCCCCATCGAGCCAGCCTCAAGGCAGAGTCGATCGAGGCCAAAGTGGGCCGAATGGTGGACCGCCTGATCCACGATTTGGACGAAGCGGACACAGAAGAGTGGTGGGTTGTCGGCGAACCTCCAGAAGAATAAGAGGAGTTGACACGCCGTCAACAAGACATGCCATCCGGGACCCGCCGTCGGGACCGGACAACGTCGAGGGCTACCCTGTCCCCGCCCAGATGGGCACCACCCGCCCCTCCGAAGGACAGGGATCTCTTTGAACATCGTGCGCCGCATCGGTGCGTCCCCACGCGAACGAGGCAGTCTGTCCGGCGATACATGCCCGGACATTTTCGAACTGAGTGACGGACGCTTCGCCGTCATCGGGACAGAGGCCACGGCGGCGCTCGATCAGGAACTTCCCCCTGACGCCGCGCGCGCGGACTATGAACGCATCGTGATCATCAGCCGCGACACGCTTCTGCGCGCCAAGGCCGACATCCCGGACGAATAGGAACGGCAGGGCCGCACCATGGACTGCACCGTCAACTGTTGAGGTCCACTCGGCAGCCCCACTTGAGGGGCAACCTCCGGAAGACGAGTCCCCGCAGGCCCGCTCGCCACTCGCACCACCTTCACCCTGCGCACAACCCCTGACGCAACGGGAACGCTTCGAGACGACCGGCACCCACCCCGCCGAGCAGCGCTCGACCATCACTTCGTGAGGTCCGGCACCAGACCGGTGCCGGGCCTCACGCAATCGCTCAGGCCACCTCCGGGACCGCCACCGGCGCCTCCACCCCCACATACCGCGCAACCGGCCGAATGATCTTCGAGTCCTCCGCCTGCTCCACCACGTTCGCGCTCCACCCCACCACCCGCGCGGCCGCGAACGTAGGTGTGAACATCTCCCGCGGCAGCCCGCAGAGTTCCATGACCAGCCCCGCGTAGAACTCGACGTTCGTGTGGAGCTCACGTCCCGGCTTCAGTTCCGCGAGGATCCTCTCGACCTGGCGCTCGACCTCCACGGCAAAGTCGACCCGCGGGCCGCCGAACTGCTGGGCGACCTCGCGCAGCATCCGGGAACGCGGGTCCTCCGTGCGGTAGATCGCGTGTCCGAAGCCCATGATGCGGTCGCCGGCGAGGACGCGTTCGCGGATCCAGGGGTCGATACGGTCCGGGGTTCCGATCGCGTCCAGGGTGTCCAGGGCACGACTGGGCGCACCCCCGTGCAGCGGACCTGAGAGCGCCCCTACGGCCCCGACCAGACAGGCCGCCACATCCGCCCCCGTCGACGCGATGACCCGCGCGGTGAAGGTTGACGCATTGAATCCGTGGTCAATGGTTGAGATCAAGTATTGCTCGATCGCCCTGGCCTGCTGCTTGTCCGGCTCCGAACCCGTCAGCATGTAGAGGTAGTTGGCCGCATAGGAGAGGTCCTCGCGCGGCTCTACGGGATCGAGTCCCTGCCCCAGCCGGTACAGCGCGGTCAGCAGTGTCGGTACGGCCGCGGACGCCACGAGGGTGTCACGGCGGCGCGCGTCCGCGTCGATGTCGTACACCGGCCGGAAGCCCTTCGCGGCGCCGAGCAGCGACAAGGCCGTACGCATCCCGGACAGCGGTCCGGACGTGCCGCTCGCCGCCGCCACCGCGGGCAGCGCGGCCCGCACCTCGTCCGGCAGCCGGCGCAGCGCCGCGGTCTCGGCGGCGAAGGCCACGCTCCGCTCGGTGTCCGGCAGTTCGCCGTGGGCGAGGAGATGCCAGACGTCCTCGAAGCCGCGGGTCTGCGCGAGTTCGACGGCGGAGTACTGGCGGTAGTGGTAAAAGCCCTCGGTCCCTCGGACGTCACCGATTCGGGTGTCGGTGACGACGACGCCCGCGAGTCCCCGCGGAACCTCGATACGAGTGGCTGCGGCCCTGTTGATGGACATGTTTCCTCCCTGGACTTGATTCAAATGTCCATGGTTGACTCAATCTCTGTCAATATTGATTGAATCAACCTAAGCAAGAAGTGGATACCGTGACCTCCATGCGCGATCAAGAACCCGCTCCCGGTCACCCCGAGCGACGGCTGACCACCAAGGAGACCGCCGAGTTGCTCGGCGTGAAGCCGGACACCGTGTACGCGTACGTGAGTCGCGGGCAGCTGAGCAGCAGGCGCGAACCCGGCGGGCGGGGCAGCACCTTCGACGCCAAGGAGGTGGAGGCGCTCGCCCGGCGCAACAGGCGGGAGAGCAGCGGGAGTTCGGGTTCCGGGGGTGAGCTGTCCGTGCGGACCCGGATCACGCTCATCGAGAAGGACCGGTACTACTTCCGGGGCGTCGACGCGACCGAGCTGGCCGCGCGCCACTCCTACGAGGAGATCGCCGAGTGGCTGTGGACCGGGGAGTTGCGCCCCGGAATCACGTTCACCGCGCCCAAGGCGGCCGTCGCCGTCGCGCGGCGCGCCGTGGACGCGCTGCCCGAACACACCGGCCCCACCGACCGGTTGCGGGTCGCGGCCATCGCGGCGGCGACCGCGGACCCGCTGCGCTTCGACCTGTCCGAGGACGCCGTGCTCGGCACCGCGCGCATCCTCATCCCCACCCTCGTCGCGGCCCTGCCTCCGGTACGGCGCGGGCATCGCGACGAGGGTCCGCTGGCCCACCGCCTGTGGGCACGGCTGAGCGGTCAGGGGACTGACGAGGCGTCACTGCACGTCCTGAACACGGCACTTGGGCTGCTCGTCGACCACGACCTGGCCGCGTCGACGCTCGCGGTGCGCGTCGCCGCCTCTGCCCGCGCGCACCCCTACGCGGCCGTCTCCTCCGGCCTGGGAGTGCTCGAAGGCCCCCTGCACGGCGCCGCCAGCGGCCTGGCGCACCGGCTGCTGCTCGACGTGCTCGACCAGGGCACCGCCGCCCCGGTGGTCGCGGACGAACTGCGCGCCGGCCGCCGCATCCCCGGACTCGGGCACCGGCTCTACCCGGGCGAAGACCCACGCGCGCGTGCCCTGTTCGCCCTCCTGAAGGAGATCCCAGGCGCCGCGCCCGCCCTCGCCGCGGCCCGCGACATCGTCGCCACCACCGCCCGCCACACCCCACTGCACGCCAACGTCGACCTGGCGCTCGCCGTGCTCACCGTCTCCTCCGGGATGCCCTCCACGGCGGGCGAGACGATCTTCGCGGTCGCCCGTACCGCGGGGTGGATCGCGCACGCCCTGGAGGAGTACGGGGAGCGCCCGCTGCGCATGCGGCCGAGCGGTCACTACGTAGGCCCCAGGCCGCCTCAACCCCTACCGGAGTAGGACACGAGTGCGGCCGGAAGTCACCCTGGGTCAAGTCAGGTTAGGCTCACCTCTGTGAGTACGTGCGCGACCGTCTCTCGGGACCTCGACGAGCCCATTTCCGGAACCGCAGCCACGGCGACGACGTGGCTGCTGATGGAACAGCCCGGTCCTTGGGGTGCCAAAGCGCTCACTTCGAGCCACCTGG
Source organism: Streptomyces sp. P5F9 (assembly GCF_057961495.1). NCBI lineage: Bacteria > Bacillati > Actinomycetota > Actinomycetes > Kitasatosporales > Streptomycetaceae > Streptomyces > Streptomyces sp. P5F9. Next base: position 29,410 of record NZ_JBXVPZ010000058.1, read on the forward strand.
ACCCCGCGTTGGGGCGTGCCCTGCAAGCGGCCGCCACGGACACGGGCGTACGGGTCGCGCTCATCCGGCGCCCCGGTCGGCACGCCGATCCCGCGCCGTCACGGGTGCGCCAGGTGTACGCGGCCCACACCGTCCCCGGAAACGTGTGGCTGCACAGCGCCACGACCGAGGACCCTCGCCAGCTCCTCGCCCTCGATTTCGCGGCCCTCGGCGCGGGCGACCCGCGCTCGTTCGGCCCGGCGCTCGGCGGGCGGGCCCACACCGGTGCCCCGCTCGCGCTCGTCTGCACCAACGGCAAGCGCGACCGCTGCTGCGCACTCCTCGGCCGTCCCCTCGCCGCCGAACTGGCCACCTCCGGGGTCGAGGGCGCCTGGGAGGTCACCCATCTGGGCGGTCACCGCTTCTCGCCGACGGTGCTCGTCCTGCCGTACGGCTACGCGTACGGGCGGGTCCAGGCGCACGGCATCAAGGAGATCCTCCAGGGCGTCCAGGAGGGCCGTGTGGTCGTCGAGGGCTGCCGGGGCTCTTCGGCCTGGGAACGGCCCGGACAGGCGGCGGAGCTGGCCGTGCGGAGGGCGGCGGGCGAGTACGCGATGGACGCCCTGAGCGTCGTACGGACGGACGGCGGCGCACCGCGCTGGGAGGTGACCGTCGCACACACCGACGGACGCCACTGGCGCGTGATCGTCGCCCAGGGGGCGTCCCTTCCGCCCCGCCCGGAGAGCTGCGGGGCGTCTGTCCTCGGCGCACCGGCGCGGATGGACGTGGTGGCGGTGCGCGAGCTGACGACGGCGCTGGCGGGCTGACCCGCCCGGTACTGGGCCGCCCGACTGGCTTCCGCGGGAAATCGCCCTCTACTGGAGGCCGCTTTCCCCAAGAACTGGTCAAGAGATCCACGCCACACCCCTGGGGCAGCCCCCGCCCCGGCACGTACCGTCAGGGGTATGAGCCCCACTCCCCCCGCACGCCGCCGTCGCCTCGGGCTGCCGCGGCGGGTGTTCTCGCAGGTGCTGCTGATGCAGCTGGCGATCGCCGCGGGAGTCGCGGTCCTGGCGACCGGGCTGTTCCTCGCGCCGCTGAGCAAACAGCTGGACCAGGAGGCGATGAACCGCGCCCTGGCCATCGCCCAGACCACCGCGCAGCAGCCGCAGATCGTCAAGGACATCCAGGACACCCCGCCGAGCGTGGACGGACCCGTGCAGAAGGAGGCGGAGCGGATCCGGAAGGCCACCAAGGCCGAGTACGTGGTGGTGATGGACTGGCGGGGCATGCGGTGGTCGCACACGACTCCGAGCGAGATCGGCCGTTTCGTCTCGACCTCTCCCGGCCAGCCCCTGGCCGGTCAGGAGGTCAAAGAGATCGACAAGGGCACCCTGGGCCGCTCGGCCCGCGGCAAGGTGCCTCTGCGGGCCGCCGACGGCACGGTCGTCGGGGCCGTCTCCGTGGGCATCAAGTACGACAGCGTCCGCGCGCAGTTGATCAGCGCGATCCCGGGGCTTCTGGCGTACGCCGGGGGCGCTCTCGCCGTGGGTGCGCTGGCGGCCTGGCTGATCTCCCGGAGGGTCCAGCGGCAGACCCGGGACCTGGCCTTCTCTGACATCTCGGCGCTGCTCTCGGAGCGCGAGGCGATGCTGCACGGCATCCGGGAAGGCGTCGTCGCCCTGGACCGCGCGGGCCGCATACGGCTCCTGAACGACGAGGCGCGGCGGCTGCTGGGCATCGGCGACGAGGCGGTCGGCCGCTCCCTGGACGAGGCGCTCGGTGAGGGCCGTACGACCGACGTCCTGGCCGGCCGGGTCATCGGCACCGACCTGCTCGCCGTGCGCGGTCAACGGGTCCTGGTCACCAACCGGATGCCCACCGACGACGGGGGCGCCGTGGCCACCCTGCGCGACCGCACCGAACTGGAGCAGCTCGGCCGGGAGTTGGACTCGACGCACGGTCTGATCGACGCCCTGCGCGCCCAGGACCACGAGCACGCCAACCGTATGCACACCCTGCTGGGGCTGCTCGAACTGGAGATGTACGACGACGCCGTGGACTTCGTCGGGGAGGTGGTCGGCGATCACCGGGCCACCGCCGAGCAGGTCACCGAGAAGATCCAGGACCCGCTGCTCGCCGCCCTGTTGGTGGGCAAGGCGACCGTCGCGGCCGAGCGGGGCGTCGCCCTGTGGATCTCCGACCGGACCTGGCTGCCCGACCGGCTGATCGACCCGCGCGGGCTGGTCACGGTCGTCGGCAACCTGGTGGACAACGCGCTCGACGCCGTCGCGGGCACACCGCACGCACGCGTGGAGGCCGAATTGCGGACGGAAGGGCGTACCGCAGTGCTCCGGGTGCGCGACACGGGCCCCGGAATCCCGGAAGAACAACGGGAGTTGATCTTCACCGAGGGGTGGTCCACGAAGAAGCCACCGGCCCACGGCAAGCGCGGGATCGGCCTCTCCCTGGTGCGTCGGCTCGCCGAACGGCAGGGCGGCAGCGCGGTGGTGACGGAGGCGTTCGGCGGTGGCGCGGAGTTCGTGGTCATCCTGCCGGAGGCCCTGACCGAAGCGCTGACCGAACCGGACCTGGAACCCGCCCTCACCGCCCCCGGGGAG
>NZ_JBXVPZ010000059.1:0-31917 GCF_057961495.1 Streptomyces sp. P5F9
GCTGTGTCTGCCGCGTGGGGCCGAGATGGTCGTGGCCATGCTGGCGGTGTGGAAGGCCGGTGGGGCGTACGTCCCGTTGGATCCGGAGTATCCGTCCGACCGGTTGTTGTTCATGGTGGCTGACAGCGGTGCGGAGTTGGTGCTGGTCGCGGAGGAGACCGTAGACCGGTTGTCGGCGGATGTGGAGACGGTGCTGCTGGGCGAGTTGGGGAGCGGCTCGGGTGAGCTGCCCGACGTCACCTCTGACCAACTGGCGTACGTCATCTATACGTCGGGGTCGACGGGGCGTCCGAAGGGTGTGGCGGTGGAGCACGCTTCCGTGGCCAACCTCGCTTCGGCTATGGGTCCCGTTCTCGGTGTGGGGCCGGGGCTTACGGCGTTGCAGTTCGCGTCGTTCAGTTTCGATGCGGCGGTGCTGGATGTGGCGGTGACGCTGGCCGCCGGGGGCACGCTGGCGATCGCCTCGTCCGAAGAGCGACAGGACCCGTCTGCTCTCGCCGCGATGGTCGAGGCGGCCGGTGTGAGTACGGCGAGTGTGGTGCCTTCGTTGTTGGGGGCTCTGGAGCCGAAGTCGGTTGCGGGGGTGGGGAATTGGGTGCTGGGCGCGGAGCGGCTTGAGGCCGGTCTCGCGGCCAGGTGGCGTGAAGGCGCCCGCGTGTGGAACACGTATGGGCCCACCGAGGCCACCGTCATCACCACCGCCGTCCTCCTGGAGGAGGGCATCACGGGTGAGGACGCGCCGCCCGCGATCGGCCGACCGCTGTCCAACATCCGTACCTACGTGCTGGATTCCTTCCTGCGGCCTGTTCCGGTGGGTGTGACGGGGGAGTTGTACATCGCGGGAGACGGTCTGGCCCGTGGCTACATCGGCCGCTCCGACCTGACGGCGGAACGGTTCGTGGCCTGCCCCTTCGGTGACGGCACGGGGCGGATGTACCGCACCGGTGACCTGGTCCGCTGGGCTTCGGACGGGCTGTTGGAGTTCGTGGGGCGTGCGGATGCGCAGGTGAAGATCCGCGGGTTCCGGGTCGAACTCGGCGAGGTCGAGACGGTGTTGGCCACCCATGCACAGGTCGAGCGGGCCGCGGTGCTGGCGCGCGACGGTCGGCTGATCGGATACGTCGTCGGGGACATGGACGCCGAGGACGTACGGGCCTTCGCCTCCACCCGCCTCCCCGACTACATGGTCCCGTCGGCAGTCGTCGTACTCGACGCGTTCCCGCTCACCGTCAACGGCAAGATCGACCGCTCTGCCCTGCCCGCTCCCGACCTCGGAGCGGGCGGTTCCCGGGGTCCGGAGACGCCCGCGGAGGAGGCGTTGTGCGCCTTGTTCGCGGAGTTGCTCGGGGTGGAGGAGGTCGGGGCGGAGGAGAGTTTCTTCGCGCTGGGCGGCGACTCGCTGCTGGTGATGCGGTTGATCGCGCGGGTGCGGGCGGAGCTGGATGTGTCGGTGGGGGTCCGCGAGGTGTTCGCGGATCCGACGGTGGCCGGGGTGGCGCGCCTGGTCGACGCGGCCGGGGCGGCCGCCGGCGCGCCGCTGCGCCGCCGGGAGCGTCCGGAGCGGGTGCCGCTGTCGTTCGCGCAGCAGCGGATGTGGTTCCTCAACCGGATCGAAGGCGCCGACGGCGACGGTGAGGGGGCCGCCGCCTACAACCAGCCGTTCGCCCTGCGGCTGTTGGGCCGGCCGGACGTGGCGGCCCTGGAGGCGGCGCTCGGCGATGTGGCGGACCGGCACGAGAGCCTCCGTACGGTCTTCCCCGACGTGGAGGGAGTGCCGTACCAGGAGATCCGCGAGGGGACCGAGGGCCGGCCCCGGCTTCGGGTGATCGAGGCCGGGGCGCGCTGGCGGGAGGTGATGGCGGAGGAGACCGGGCACGGATTCGACCTCGGGGCCGAACTGCCGTGGCGGACCGCCCTGTTGAGGGTCTCGGAGGAGGAGTGGGTCCTGCTGCTGGTGTCCCATCACATCGCCTCCGACGGCTGGTCGATGGGCGTCCTGGCGAGGGACCTCAGGACGGCGTACCGGTCCCGGCACGGTGGCCGTCCCCCGGAGTGGGAACCCCTCCCGGTCCAGTACGCGGACTACGCGCTGTGGCAGCGGGAGGTGCTGGGCGAGCTGGACGACCCGGACAGCGCGGGGGCCGCTCAGATCGCGCACTGGAGGCAGGTGCTGGCGGGGGCCCCGCAGGAGACGGCGCTCCCCTTCGACCGCCCGCGCCCGGCGACGCCCTCCTTCCGTAGTGGTTCGGTGCCGGTCGGGGTGGACGCGGCGACGCATGGCCGGTTGGTGGAGTTGGCCGCCCGGAGCGGGGCGACCATGTTCATGGTGGTGCATGCCGCGCTGGTGGTGCTGCTGGCGCGGATGGGCGCCGGGGAGAACGTCTGCATCGGCACACCGGTGGCAGGCCGCTCGGACGCTCAACTGGAGGAGCTGGCAGGGTTCTTCGTCAACACCCTGGTCCTGCGGACGGACTTGGCGGGGGATCCTTCGTTCGCCGAGATCCTGCGTCGGGTGCGTGAGTCGGACCTGTCGGCGTACGCGCACCAGGACGTGCCGTTCGAGCGGCTGGTCGACGAGCTGAACCCGGCGCGCTCCGCGGCCCGCAACCCGTTGTTCCAGGTGATGCTGGCGCTGCAGAATCTGCCCGAGGCGCGGTGGGACCTCGACGGCCTGACCGTCGAGGCGGTCCCGCCGGCGCAGGCCCCCGCGGCCCGCTTCGATCTCTCCCTGTCGCTGAACGAGCGCCGCTCCGACAGCGGAGCCCCGGCCGGTCTCGGCGGCGGGATCCTCTACTCCGCGGATCTGTTCGACGAGCGGACCGTACGCCGTCTCGCCGAACGCCTGGCGCGGGTGCTGGAGCAGGCCGCGGCCGACCCCCAAGTCCGGCTGGGCGCCCTTGAGTTGTTGGACGAGGCTGAGCGGTCCGCGGTCGTCGAGGAGTGGAACGGCACGGCGCGGGATGTGGACGCGTCGATGGTGGTGGAGCGGTTCTGTGGGTGGGCGGTGCGGACGCCGGATGCGACCGCGCTGTGGTCCGGGCAACAGGCCCTGTCCTACGGCGAGTTGGATGCGCGGTCGGATGCGTTGGCCCGCGGGCTGGTCGCCCGTGGGGTGGGGCGTGAGTCGCGGGTGGGGCTGTGTCTGCCGCGTGGGGCCGAGATGGTCGTGGCCATGCTGGCGGTGTGGAAGGCGGGTGGCGCGTACGTCCCGCTGGATCCGGAGTATCCCTCGGACCGGTTGCTGTTCATGGTCGCCGACAGCGGTGCCGAACTGGTGCTGGTCGCCGAGGAGACCGTGGGCCGGTTGTCGGCGGACGTGGAGACGGCCCTGGTGGGCGAGTTGGGGACCGACTCGGGTGAGCTGCCGGACGTCACCTCCGACCAACTGGCCTACGTCATCTACACATCAGGGTCCACCGGGCGCCCGAAGGGTGTCGCGGTCGCGCACGCCTCCGTGGCGCACTTGGCGTCGGTCATGCGTCCCGTCCTGGGAGCGGGACCCGGAGTGACGGCTCTTCAGTTCGCGTCGTTCAGCTTCGACGCGGCGGTGCTGGACGTGGCCGTAACTCTCGCCGCTGGGGGCGCGTTGGCGATCGCCTCGCCCGATGAGCGGCTCGACGGTGCGGCGCTGGCGCGCATGGTCGAGGCCGCCGGGGTCGAGGTGGCGAGCGTCGTGCCCTCCCTGCTGCGTGCCCTGGAGCCGAAGTCGGTTGCGGGGGTGGGGAATTGGGTGCTGGGTGCGGAGCGGCTTGAGGCCGGTCTCGCGGCCAGGTGGCGTGAAGGCGCCCGGGTGTGGAACACCTATGGGCCCACCGAGGCCACCGTCATCACCACCGCCGTGCTGCTGGACTCGGGCATCACCGGTGAGGACGCGCCCCCGGCCGTCGGCCGTCCGCTGCCCAACGTCCGCACCTATGTGCTGGACGCGTATCTCCGGCCCGTGCCCGTGGGTGTCACCGGGGAGCTCTACATCGCCGGTTCAGGTCTGGCCCGGGGCTATGTCAACCGGCCCGAGCTGACCGCGGAGCGGTTCGTGGCCTGCCCGTTCGGTGCCGGCGAGCGGATGTACCGCACGGGTGACCTGGTCCGGTGGCTGCCCGACGGTGACGGCAACCTGGCCTTCGTGGGGCGTGCGGACACCCAGGTGAAGATCCGCGGGTTCCGCGTGGAACTCGGCGAGGTCGAAGCCGTCCTCGCCGCCCACCCGGACGTCAGGACGGCCATCGCGACGGTCCGCGAGGACCGCCCGGGCAACCCGCGCCTCGTCGCCTACGTCCTGCCGGACGACCCGGAGGGCGGGCAGCGTGTGGAGACCGGGAGCGTGCGCGAGTACGCCGCGACGCGCCTCCCGGACTACATGGTCCCCTCCGTCGTCCTGGTCCTCGACGCCCTGCCCCTCACCGTCAACGGCAAGGTCGATCACGGCGCTCTCCCGGTCCCGGAGCTGGACGACGGCGCCTTGGGCCTCCGCCCCCGGACGGAGACGGAGGAACTGCTCTGCGCCCTGTTCGCCGAGGTCCTGGGCATCGACCGGGTGGCCGCCGACGGCAACTTCTTCGACCTGGGCGGCAACTCCGCGCTGGCGATGCACCTCGCGGGCCGGATCCGGTCGGAGGCCGGTGTCGAACTGGACATGAAACAGTTCTTCAGCAAGCCGACGCCGATCGGCGCGGCGCGCATCCTGGCCCTGAAGGAGCGGCCCCCGGTGGTCGCGGTCGACCACGAGGGCGGTGTGGCGCCGGCGACGGCCGGGCAGCGGCTCGACTGGCGGCGCGCCGCGGCCAACCCCCGGACGCGGGCCCTTCAGTCGTCCGTGGCCCTGCGCCTGCGCGGCGAACTCGACCACGACGCCCTGCGGGCAGCGCTGGCGGACGTGGCGACACGGCACGACATCCTGCGTACGGTCTTCGCCGAGACCCCGGACGGCGGACTGGTCCAGCGGATTCTGGACGCCGACGACCCCGCCGCCGTTCCCGCCCTGCCGCTCGTCGAGGCGACCGAGGAGGAGCTTCCCGCCGTCCTCGCCGCCCGCGCCGGCCACCGCTTCGACCTCGGACGCGAGACGCCTTGGGCGTCCACCCTGTTCGCGCTCTCCGACACGGACCACGTCCTCCTCCTCGTCCTCCACCGGATCGGCGCCGACGACGCGTCCCGGGACGCTCTCGTACGCGACGTCTCCGTGGCGTACGGCGCGCGCCGCGAGGGCCGCGCCACCGAACGCGCGCCCCTGCCCCTTCAGTTCGCCGACTACGCCGTGTGGCAGAACCGCCGGCTCGCCGACGCGGAAGCAGAGGCGACGGCGGCGGACGCCGACGGGAGTGGGGTCGGCGACCAGATCGCGTACTGGAAGGAGATGCTGGCGGACGCCCCGACCGCCACCGTCCTCCCCACGGACCGGCCGCGGCCCGCCCGGCCGAACCACCGGGCCCGATCGGTGCCGCTGCGCGTCCCGGCCGCGACGCACGCCCGCCTGCTGGACGTGGCAGGGCCGCTCGGCGCGACCTCGGCGGCCGTCGTCCACGCGGGTCTTGCGATGCTCCTCGCCCGGATGGGCGCGGGCACCGATCTGACGGTCGGCGCCGTGACGCAGCGGCCGGCGGCCGGCGGTGAACTCGAAGCCGCCATGGGCCCGTTCGCCGGGTTGCTGCCGCTGCGCACCGACGTCTCGGGCGACCCGACGTTCCGGGAACTGCTCGGCCGCGTGTGGGAGACCGCAGGGGAGGCCGACGTACGCGGGGACGTGCCGTTCGCGCGCATCGCCGAGATCCTGGGCGTCGCGGACGAGGCACCCGGCGACCCGCATCCGGTCTTCCAGACCGTCCTGGACGTACGGGAGGACACCGCGGAGAAGTGGGACATCCCGGCGTTCCCCGGACTGAACGCCTCGACGGTCGACCTCGGTGCCCCGGCGTCCGGGTTCGATCTGTCGCTCCGGCTGACCGACCGCTACCGGGACGACGGCGGACCGGGCGGCCTCGACGGCACCCTGGACTACGCCGAGGAACTGTTCGACCGGGCCACCGCGGCCCGCCTCGCGAAGCGGCTCGTCCACGTCCTCCAACAGGTGGCGGCAGACCCCGAACTGACTCTGAGCCGCATCGACATCCTGCTCGGCACGGCGGAGTTCAGGCGGCTCACCGAGGAGTGGAACCTCGGCGCTGCCCGGGTCCCGGACGGCACCGTGCTCCCGGCGTTCGCCGAGTCCGCGGCCCGTGACCCGCGTGCCGTGGCCGTCCGCGACCGGGACGGCCACCTCACCCGGCGCTCGCTGGACCGGGCGGCGGGCCGGCTCGCCGCGCGGCTGGACCGGCTCGGGGCCGGTGCGGGAGACGTCGTCGTGGTGGCGGCCCGGCCCGGCACCGGCTGGGCGGTCGCCGTGCTCGGGGTGCTCAGGTCCGGCGCCGCGTGCCTGATCGCGGACCCGGGCGACCCCGCGGGCCCGCTGGCGGCGGCCGCCGCGCTGGGCTGCGACCGCCCGGCCGCGCTCGTCCGGTCCGGCGACGCCGCCGTGCCGGGGGAGGGGACGGTGCCGGTGCTGCGGGTGGAGGACGCGATCCGGGCCGGGAACAGCCGGTTGTTGCGCCGCACCGCCGCGGTCCGGGCGCCGTCGCCGTCCCAGCCGGCGGTCGTACTCCCCGTGGAGGCACCGGACGGCACCCTGGTGGGCGAAATGCTGGATCACCGGTCCCTGCTCGGTCGGGTGATCGACCGTCAGGCGGCGTCCCCGGCGACGGGATCGGCCGACGGCGCGGTCCGTCTTGACGCGGGCGCACCCGTCGCCGAACTCCTCGTCGGGGTACTGGCCGCGCTGCGCGGAGGCAGCACCGTCGACGTGAAGGACACCGCCGTCGTACCCGCGACGGAGCGGCCGGACCGCGAGCCCGCGCCGGCCGCCGTCCCGCTGCCCCGCACCGCGCGCGCCTACGTCCTCGACGCCTGGCTGCGTCCGGTCCCGGCCGGGGTGGCCGGCGACCTGTACGTGGCGGGCCCGTCCCTGGCCCGCGTCTATGCCGGCGCGCCGGCCCGTACCGCGGGCAGTTTCGTGCCCGACCCCTTCGGACCCGGTGGCGACCTGATGCTGCGCACCGGCCGGCGTGCCGCGTGGACCTCCGACGGACTGGTGGAGCCGCGCGCCGCGGAGGACGGCGGCGCCGACCTGTCGGCGCCACGACGTGCCGGACGCCGACGCGACGACCTCGACGCGCTGCTGGCACTGCGGCTCGGGGGCTCCCGCGCACCGCTGTTCTGCCTGCACCACAGCACCGGCCTGGCCTGGTGCTACTCCGGCATCCTCCAGCACCTTCCGGAGGACCTCCCGGTCTACGGCCTCCAGACGCCCGCCTTCGCCGGCCGGGGGGCGATGCCGGACAGCATGGACGCGATGGTGGCCGGACATGTCGAACGCATCCGCGCGGTGCAGCCCGAGGGGCCGTACCAGCTGCTCGGCTGGTCTTTCGGCGCGGTGCTCGCCCAGGCCGTCGCCACCGCGCTGGAGGAACAGGGCCAACAGGTCTCGCTGCTGGCGCTGCTGGACGGATTCCCCGGCGGACACCGGGAGGCGGAGAGCACCCACGAGGAGGACGGCGACGGGGTGGACCGGGAAGGGCGCGTGGTGCTCAGCGGTCCGGAGGTGGGGGCGCCGCTGGCCGATGCCTTCACACGCGACATGGAGAGGACGAAGCAGCACATGATCGGGCTGGAACGGCGGCACACGCCGCGGCGCTTCGGCGGTGACGCGCTGCTGTTCCTGGCCACCGAGGGCGGTCTGGCCCAGATGTCCCTCGACGAGAAGCGCACGACCTGGGCGCAGTACATCGCCGGCCGCATCGACGGCATCGAGGTCCCCGCCGACCACATCGGGCTGCTGTGGGCGGAGAGCGCCTCGGTCATCGGGCGCGCGGTCGCGGAACGGCTCGTGGAGCAGCAGCCCCCGTCCGCCCTGTCCACGTCAGACCCGTCCACGTCAGACACGTCGGAAAGGTAGAACCCGCATGACGCAGTCGTTCGAGCTACAGGTCGACAAGCGCCGGAGCCTGCTGGACCCGGTGCCGGAACTCCTGGAGATCAGTGCGCGGGCGCCGCTCTCCAAGGCGCCCGGGGGAATGCCCGGCTGGATCGCGACCGGCCGTGAGGTGGTGCGGCAGATCCTCGGTGATTCCGAGCGGTTCTCCAACGTGCCGCCCCCGGAGCCCGGCGGCCGCAAACTCGATCAGCACGAGGGCAGCCTGCTGCACATCGATCCCCCGGAGCACAGCCGGTTGCGGCGGCTGGTGGCGCCCATGTTCACGGTGCGGCAGATGCGCCGGCTGGAGCCGATGATGGAGCGGATCGTCGCGGACCACCTGGACGTGCTGGAGCGGGCGGGCCAACCGGCCGACCTGATGCGGCACTTCGCCCGGCCCGTGTCCGGCCTGGTCCTCGCCGAGATCCTCGGCCTGCCCCGGGACGACCTGCCCGAGCTGTCCCGGCTGAGCGACTACCGGGCCGCCGGGCACAGCGCCCGCCGGAAACCGGCGGCGACGGCGTACTTCAGGCACTTCGAGCAACTGGTCGCGGAACAGCGCCGTCATCCGGGCGAGGGCCTGGTCGGGACGCTGATCCGGGAGCACGGGGACGGGGTGACGGACGAGGAGCTGGCCGGACTCTGCGAGGGCATCGCCAACGGCTCGATCGAGAACACCGCGGAGGCCATCGCCCTGGGCACCCTGGCGCTGCTGCTCCATCCCGAGCAGCTGGCCCTGTTGCGGGAACGGCCGGAGCTGATGGACCGGGCCGTGGAGGAACTGCTGCGCTACGTCTCGGTGGTGGCGGTCGTCTCGCCGCGCACGGCGCTGGTGGACGTGGCGATCGCCGGCGAGGTGATCAAGGCCGGTGAGGTGGTGTCGTGTTCGGTGCTCGCCGCGAACCGCTGCCCGCACGGCGACGGCGTCGCGGACGGCCTGGACATCGCGCGGGAGGAGTCCGCCAACCACCTGGCCCTGGGCCACGGCAACCACTTCTGCCTGGGCGCCGGGCTGGCACGCGTGCAGATGCGGATCGCCTTCACCGGGCTTCTGGAGCGGTTCCCCGGCCTGCGCCTCGGCGCCGGGGTGGAGGAACTGCGCTTCCGGCTGCTGGCTCCGCAGTTCGGCGTCGAGACGCTTCCGGTCGCCTGGTGACGCCGGTGACCGGCGCGGACGGGGGCGCGGCGCGCGTCGGGATCCGGGTGGACCGCGACAGCTGCGCGGGCTCGGGGGTGTGCGCCCTGTTCGAGCCCCGGTACTTCGACCAGTCCGAGGAGGACGGCCTGGCGCTGCCGCGCGTCCGCGAGGCGGCACCTGAGGCGCTGCCGGCGCTGCGCGCGGCCGCGGCCCGCTGCCCCGCCGGCGCCATCACGCTGGTGGCGCCCGACGCGCGGGAGAGTGCCGCCGGGGACCGGGCTGACTGAACGGTCGCGTGGGGCGCCCGTTGCAACCTCGGTGTGACCGGGTGCCCCGTAGAACTGGTGGTATGCCGAACACATTTCAGAAGCGTATGGCCGGGCCGGTCCTGGCGGTCCTTTCCGTGCTGACGGCCGGAACAATGCTCGTCGGCTGTTCGTCGGACTCGAAATCCACTGACGCGTCCGACGACAGCCAGGGCTCGTCGAATTCGTCGAGCGACTCCTCCAATTCGGCCGTCGCCTATTCGCAGTGCATGCGCGACAACGGCGTCTCGAATTACCCCGACCCGAAGGAGGACAGCCAGGGCCGGGTGCAGTTGACGGTCCCCGCGGACATCGACCAGAACTCGCCGACCTTCAAGTCGGCCCAGTCGGCCTGCCAGTCCAAGCTGGTGCAGGGCGACACCGGCGCCGCCGCGAACAGCCGGTCCTTCGACGCGACGAAGGTCGCCGCGTGGGCGAAGTGCATCCGCAAGAACGGTATGCCCAACTTCCAGGACCCCAAGGTCGACGGCAGCACGATCATCATCGACGCCGACGCGGCCGGTATCTCCGGGCAGGACGACCCCAACTTCGCCAAGGCCACGGCCGCTTGCTACAGCATCCGGCCCGGCGGCAGCCTGATGGTCACAGGAGGGGGGCAGTGACCGGTCGCGAGGAGGGGACCGTGGAGACGGCCGCCCCTGAGAGCGCGGCGGACGTCCCGGGCGGGGAACTGGAGCCGAGGGCCGCGGCCCTCGCCTCCTTCGACGGGAACGGCGGTGCCGTGGAGCAGCCGCCGCCCGAGGGCGGTCGCCCGCGGCGCCGCGGGATGCGCATCGCACTCATCGTCGCGTGCGCCGTGGTGGTCGCCGTGGCCGCGGCCGGCGCCGCCTCGGGCGTGTTCGGCGGCGGGGACGACAAGACCGAGGCGACGGCGCCCACCGGACCGCCCGCCACGGCGCAGGTGAAGCGGACGACGCTGACCAGCTCCCAGACCGTGGACGGGCAGCTCGGGTACGGCGACACCGCGGCGGTCCAGGCCCCCGGCGCGTCCGGCTCGGCGCAGTCCGGCGGGGCGGCGCAAGGCGGTGGCGGGGCCGGCTCCGGGATCGTCACCTGGATGCCCTCGGACGGCGACACCATCACCCGCGGACAGCCGGTCTACAAGGTCAACCAGCAGTCGGTACCGCTGCTGTACGGCTCCGTGCCGCTGTACCGGACGCTGAAACCGGGCAGCAGCGGCAGCGACGTCAAGATGCTGGAGAAGAACCTCCGGGCGCTCGGCTACCGGGGCTTCACGGTGGACGACACCTACGACTACGGCACGGCCGCCGCCGTGGAGAAGTGGCAGGACAAGCTCGGCCACTCGCAGACCGGGGAGGTGCGGGTCGGCGACGCGCTGGTGGCGTCCGGCGCGCGGCGGGTCGCCAAGGCGGAGCTCGCCGTCGGCGACACCCTCGCGGGGGACGTGCTCACTTGGACAGGCATCGACCGGGTGATCTCCGTCGACCTGCCCGTGCAGTACGCGGACCTGGCGAAGAAGGGCGGGGCCACGACGGTCACGCTGCCGGACAACACCACGGTGACCGCCCTGGTGACGGACATCGGCACACCGACGTCGTCGAACGACTCCTCGGGCTCCTCGCCCGCCGGGGGTTCGGGGGGTTCCTCGGGCTCGGGCTCCTCCAACGCCACCGTCCCGGTGGAGCTGAAGGTCAAGGACGCCGCGAAGATCGGCGCCTACCAGGCCGCCTCCGTCAGTGTCGAGTTCGCGTCCGAGACACGCGCGAACGTGCTGGCCGTGCCGATCAGCGCCCTGTTCGCGCTGCCCGGCGGCGGCTACGCGGTCGAGGTGGTGACCGGGGCGAAGACGGAGTACCGCGATGTGAAGCTCGGGACGTTCGGCAACGGCATGGTGGAGATCTCCGGCACCGGCATCACCGCGGGCACGGTCGTGGGGGTCCCGAAGTGACCGTCGCAGCCCACCCGGTGATCGAGCTGGCCGGAGTCAGCAAGTCGTACGGCGACGTGGCCGCCCTCGTCGAGACGGACCTGGTGGTCCACCGCGGCGAGATGCTCGCGGTCGTCGGCCCGTCGGGCTCGGGCAAGTCCACCATGCTCAACATCATGGGCACGCTGGACCGCCCCTCGTCGGGGACGGTGGCGATCGCCGGCCACGCCGTGGACTCCCTCAACGACCGCGAACTGTCGGCGCTGCGCGCCGGCACCATCGGCTTCGTCTTCCAGCAGTTCCACCTCGCCGCCGGAGTCCCCGCCCTCGACAGCGTGGCGGACGGCCTGCTGTACGGCGGGCGGCCGCGCCGTGAGCGGCGCCGGCTCGCCGAGGCGGCGCTGCGCAGGGTGGGCCTGGGGCACCGGCTCCTGCACGAGCCGCAGCAGCTGTCCGGCGGTGAGAAGCAGCGGGTGGCGATCGCCCGCGCGGTGGTCGGCGATCCGCCGCTGCTGCTGGCCGACGAGCCGACCGGCGCACTGGACTCCCGCTCGGGGACGGTGGTGATGGAGCTGCTCCACGAGCTGCACGAGGCCGGGACGACGGTGGTCGTCATCACCCACGACCGGGACATCTCGGCGTCCCTGCCGCGCGAGGTCAGGGTCCGGGACGGCCGTATCGAGCACGATTCGGGGGCACCGGGGCCCCGGGCCCTGGCGTACACGGGGGTGGAGCGATGAGCACGACGCAGTCGCCGCCGGCCGGCCGGGAGCGGCCCTGGGCCGAGCTGCCTCCGCCGCCGCGGCCCCGGGCGGCCCGGCTGAGCCTGTCCGACGTGGCCCGGGTGGGCGGCTGGGGCCTGCGCTCGCGGCCGATGCGGGTCTTCCTCTCCGCCCTGGGCATCGCGATCGGCATCGCCGCGATGATCGGCGTGGTGGGCATCTCCACCTCGTCGACGAACGACCTGAACAAGCAGCTGGCCGCGCTCGGCACCAATCTGCTCACGGTCTCGCCGGGCACCACCATGACCGGCGCGAACGCCCATCTGTCCGACGACGCCGTCGCGATGGTCGCGAGCCGGCCGGAGGTGATCTCGGCCTCCGCGGCGGGCACCACGGACGCGAAGCTCTACCGCAACGACCGCATCCCGTCGGTGGAGTCCGGCGGCCTCTCGGTCAGCGCGGCGCGGACCGACCTGCTCCGGTCCATCGGCGGGCAGATCGTGGACGGCCGCTGGCTCAACGCCGCCAGCAGCCGCTATCCGGCCGTGGTGCTGGGCTCGGAGACGGCGCGCAGTCTCGGGATCCACCGGGCCGGCCCCGACGTGCAGGTGTGGCTCGGCAACCACTGGTTCACCGTGGTGGGTCTGCTGGCGCACAACGAGCTGCTGCCGGTCCTTGACACACAGGCCTTCGTGGGCTGGCCGGTGGCGGAGAAGGAGCTGTCCTTCGACGGCTATCCGACGACGATCTACACCCGGGCGAAGGACGCCGACGTCGAGAAGGTGCACGGCGTCCTGGGCGCCACGGTGTCCCCGGAGGACCCCAACGAGGTCAATGTCTCCCGTCCCTCCGACGCGCTGGCCGCCAAGAACGCCACGGACAAGACGCTGAGCGGGCTGCTGCTGGGCCTGGGCGGGGTCGCGCTGCTGGTCGGTGGTGTCGGGGTGGCCAACACCATGGTCATCTCGGTGCTGGAGCGGCGCTCGGAGATCGGGCTGCGCCGCTCGCTGGGCGCCACCCGGGGCCAGATCAGGATCCAGTTCCTCGCCGAGGCGCTGCTGCTGTCCGGGCTCGGCGGCCTGGGCGGCGTGCTGCTGGGCATCGGCGTGACCGACGGCTATGCCGCCTATCAGGGGTGGGCCGCCCTGGTGCCGCTGTGGGCGATGGCCGGCGGTCTGGCCGCGACCCTCGCCATCGGCGGACTGGCCGGCTTCTACCCCGCGGTCCGTGCGGCCCGGCTGCCCCCGACGGAGGCCCTCGCGACCAACTAGCCGGCGGCGGCCGTGCCTTGACAGTTGACAATCCAGACCGCGGCGCCCCCGCCGTCCACCCCCGTGCGGAGGGGGCGTCGCACCCCGGTCCGGTGTCCAAGTGCTCGGGTCGGTCGGTTGGACGCCCCTGTCGCGCCGGCGTCCGGCGCGTGACACTGGTGACCCGACTGCACTCGTCCCAAATTAAACAATACCTATATCCACGGATTGCCCCGCGGATTGTTCCTCGAATTGGTGAGCCTTGTCCGTCCCATAAGCGGCGGCTAAGGTTTTCTCATCCACCGAGGAATACGAATCGTGGGAGCGATTATGGCGAACCCGTTCGACGACGAAAACGGGACCTTTCTGGTGCTCGTGAACAGGGAGAATCAGCACTCGTTGTGGCCTGCGTTCGCAGAGATTCCGAATGGCTGGCGACTCGCTTTCGGGGAGGCCACGCGCAAGGAATGCCTCGCCTATGTGGAGGAGAACTGGACGGATCTCCGTCCGCAGAGCCTCATCGACGCGATGAGGAAGACCGAGGCGGCCCACTGATGGCCGGCCAGACCGCGGCGACGCGACCCAGGGAGTACCTGTGGCCATGATGGGCGGGCCCGGACCGGTCATGGTCCGATCCGACGGGCCGGATTCCTCGAACGACAGACAGCGGGCGAAGCCCGGAACGACGAAACGGATCATCCCGTACACCCGCGGGCACCGCCGCTCCATCGGCTTCCTCGTGGTCTGCACCACGCTGAACGCCCTCTGTGCGGTGGCCCCGCCCCTGCTGCTCAAGTACCTGATCGACGACGGCATCATGGCCCGGGACACCGGGACCGTGGTCTGGCTCGCGGTCGCGGTCGCCGCGGTCTCCGTCCTGGCCGCGCTGGTGGGGTTCGGGGAGACCTGGTTCTCCGCCCAGGTCAGCGAGGGCCTGGTCTACGACCTGCGCGTGAAGGTCTTCGACCATGTGCAGCGGCAGTCGCTCGCCTTCTTCACCCGGGCCCAGACCGGCGCCCTGGTGAGCCGGCTGAACACCGACGTGATCGGCGCCCAGCAGGCGGTCACCCAGATGCTCTCCACCGTGGTGTCCTCGGGACTGACCGTCGTGTTCGTACTGGCCACGATGTTCTACCTGTCCTGGAAGATCACCCTGATCTCTCTGGTGCTGGTCCCGTTCTTCATCCTTCCCGGCCGGCTCATCGGCCGCCGCCTGCAGGGCCTGGCGCGCCGGCACATGCAGGTCAACGCCGAGATGGGCTCGCTCATGCACGAGCGGTTCAACGTCGCCGGCGCGCTCCTCGCCAAGCTCTACAGCCGCCCGGACCGGGAGACCGCCCGCTACGCGCGGCTCGCCGCACGCGGCCGTGACATCGGCGTCCGCAACTCGGTCTCCATGAAGATGCTCTTCCTGTCGACCATGTTCATCGGCTCCGTCGCCACCGCCGTTGTCTACGGCGTCGGCGGGGTGCTCTCCGTGCACGGCGCCTTCCGGATCGGCACCCTGGTGGCCCTCACCACGCTGCTCACCCGGCTGATGGCCCCGGTGGGCCAGCTGTCGAACGCGCAGGCCGACGCGATGACCGCGCTCGTCAGCTTCGACCGGCTCTTCGAGATCCTCGATCTCAAGCCGCTGGTCACCGAGAAGCCCGACGCGGTGGCGCTGCCGCCCGCCGCGACCCGCGACACGGCCCCCGGCGTCGAGTTCCGCGGGGTGTCGTTCCGTCATCCGAAGCCCGCCGACGTCTCGTTGGCCTCCCTGGAGGACTTCGCCACGCCGGCGGCCGAGCGCGACGGCGACAGCTGGGCGCTGCGCGACCTCAGCTTCACCGTCCCGGCCGGAAAGCTCACCGCGCTGGTCGGCCCGTCCGGCGCCGGCAAGACCACCATCACCCACCTGGTGCCGCGGCTGTACGACCCGGAGGAGGGGACCGTCCTCATCGACGGCCGCGACGTGCGTGACCTGACGCTGGAGTCGCTGGGCGACACGGTCGGGATGGTCACCCAGGACGGGCACCTGCTGCACACCACCATCCGGGAGAACCTGCTCTACGCCCGCCCGGACGCCACCGAGGAGGAACTGGTCGCGGCCTGCCGGGCCGCACAGATCTGGCGGCTCGTCGCCTCGCTGCCCGACGGCCTGGACACCATGGTCGGCGACCGCGGCTACCGGCTCTCCGGGGGCGAGAAGCAGCGCGTCGCCATGGCCCGGCTGCTGCTCAAGGCCCCGCCGGTGGTCGTGCTCGACGAGGCGACCGCGCATCTCGACTCCGAGTCCGAGGCCGCCCTGCAACGGGCCCTCAAGACCGCGCTCGCCGGCCGGACCTCGCTGGTCATCGCGCATCGTCTGTCCACCGTCCGGGACGCCGACCAGATCATCGTCCTCGACCAGGGGCGGATCGTGGAGCGCGGCACCCATGACGAACTGCTCCTGCTCGGCGGGCTCTACGCCGAGCTCTACCGCACGCAGTTCGCCCGGCCGGCCCTCGACGGCGAGGACGAGAGCGAGATCGAGGGACTGCCGGAGCAGCGGGTCCCGGAACCGGTGGGCCCCGGCGGCGGCCCGGTCGTCTTCGGCCCCGGCGGTCCTGGGGGTCCCGGCGGTCCCGGCGGCCCGCGGGTGGTCGGCGGTCCCGGGATGGTCGGCGGTCCGGGGATGGGCGGGCCCGGCGGCGGGCCGGTCGTCTTCGGTCCCGGTGGCCCCGAGGGTCCGGGAGGTCCGGGAGGTCCCCGAACCCGCTGATCCCCTCTCCGAGCGGTGCCCGCGACGCCCCCGTGGCAGTCGTGGGCACCGCTTTTGTCGTTCCGTCAACCCCCCTACGCCAAGCGGCAGTTCGCCCGGCGGCAGGGGTTTCGAACGCATTGAGGGACTGTTACGTTCGGTCTTGTCCGATGCGGGCGGTATTTATGGCGCTAGGTGCCTAAATAAGGAAGATGTCGGTGTGGGCCCGCACCGCACGGCAGCGATCCCGCGGCGGACGGTACGGAAGGGAATTCCTCTTCGAGAACGAGAACGGCCGCTCGTCGTGATGGCGGCGAGGACCGGTGAGGAGCAGGGGTGGAGACCGGGGGAGTCATCGATCAACAATCCATAGTGGAAGTGGAAATCGACGCTTTACGGCCGACCGGGTCACCGCGGCTGGCCGGCGAAAGACAAGAACACATCGAACTGCTCGCGGCGGTGCCGAACCCGCTGCCGCCGATCATCGTCCACCGTCCCACGATGCGGGTCATCGACGGCTTCCACCGGCTGCGCGCGGCCCGGCTGCGGGGGGACACCACCATCGCCGCCCGCTTCTTCGACGGCGACGAGTCGGACGCCTTCGTCCTCGCGGTCCAACTGAACGTCACCCACGGGCTGCCGCTCGCCCTGCCCGACCGGCAGAGCGCCGCGGAACGGATCATCGCCTCCCACCCCCACTGGTCCGATCGCAGAGTGGCCTCGGTCGCCGGCATCGCCCCCGGAACCGTCGGCGAGATCCGCCGCCGCCTGGGCTCCGGCGCCGCCGACCCGGAGGCGCGCCGGCTCGGCCAGGACGGCCGGATGCGCCCGCTCGACGGCACCGCCGGCCGCCTCCGTGCCGGTGAACTGCTCGCCGAGGAACCCGGTCTGTCGCTGCGTCAGGTCGCCCGCGCGGCCGGCATCTCCCCGGAGACCGTACGCGACGTGCGCAACCGCCTGCGGAACGGGGAGGACCTGCTGCCCCGCTCGCGCCGCCGCGACAGCGACACCGAACCGCGCCACGCATCCGCGCCCGAGGCCGGAACCGGTGCGGACACCCGGCCCGCGCCCGTCCCGGCGCCGCGCGGCGAACCCGCCCCCGGGCGGCCGGCCCACTCCGTCGCGCGTGCCCGCGCGGACGCGGCGCCCGACCGTGTCGTCCTGGTCAAGCGGCTGACCGCCGATCCGGCGCTGCGTTTCTCGGAGACCGGCCGCAGTCTGCTGCGGCTCCTCGCGATCCACGCGGTCCGAGAGGAGGAGTGGGAGGCGATCATCGGGAACGTCCCGCCGCACTGCAGCGGTGTCGTCGCCGACCTCGCCGTCCAACTGGCCGACATGTGGGCGGACTTCGCGACCCGGGTGAGAAGTGACGTCACGGCCTCGGTCGGCTGATCGCCGTGCGGTGCGGAACCCCGGATTCAGGTGCCCCCTAGGGCGTAGGGGGGCCGCACCCATCGATGTCCACAGGGGTTTCGGCCTGGATGCCAGGCTGTTAATTTCGGTCACATCCGAAGCATGCGAATGCCGCGCGCGGATGCTCTGTCCAGGGGTGACAGGGCGAGCCGGGGGTGTCGAAATCGCCACCTCCGCATTCCTCGCCGCGGCAGACGGTGGATTTTCTGCAGAAAGCGTGCTTGCACCAGAAATTCTTCTTCGTGGACGGCGACGCTCTCGCAGCGGCGGGGGTATGTGAGGAGCTGGGGTGGAGTCCGAGGGGGCCATAGGGGAACAGCCCGTCGTGGAGGTCGAGATCGGCTCGTTGAGCCTGTCCGGATCACCGCGGCTGGCCGGAGAGAGTCTGGAGCACATAGAAGTACTCGCGGCGGCGCGGAACCCGCTGCCGCCGATCACGGTGCACCGGCCGACGATGCGGGTCATCGACGGTCACCATCGGTTGAGAGCCGCCCGGCTGCGCGGCGAGAGCAGGATCGCGGCCCGGTTCTTCGACGGGGACGAAACGGCGGCCTTCGTCCTGTCGGTGAGGCTGAACGTCACTCACGGCCTGCCGTTGGCGCTCGCCGACCGCAAGCGTGCCGCCGAGCGCATCATCGTCTCGCATCCCCAGTGGTCGGACCGCAGGGTGGCCTCGGTCACCGGGATCGCCCCCGGGACCGTCGGCGACATCCGCAAGCGGGTCGTGCGGGGGCCGGGGCCGGAGGGGCGCCGGCTCGGCAGGGACGGCAGGATGCGGCCGGTCGACGGCAGTACCGGCCGCATCCGCGCCGGTGAGCTGCTCGCCGAGAACCCGGACCTCTCGCTGCGGCAGGTCGCCCGGGCGGCGGGCATCTCCCCGGAGACCGCCCGGGACGTCCGCAACCGGCTGGGCAACGGCGAGGACCCGCTGCCCCGGCGGCGCCGGCGGGAGGCCGCACCGGACGAGGAGCGGACCGTAGGAGGGGAGTTCGGGGCGCTGAGGCTCGCCCGGCCGGGGCAGCGGGTCGCGCCGGCTTCGGACCACGCCGTGCTGATCAAGCGGCTCATGGCCGACCCGGCACTGCGCTTCAGTGAGACCGGCCGCAATCTGCTGCGCCTGCTCGCTCTGCATACGCTGCGCAAGGAGGAGTGGGAGGCGATCATCAGCAACGTCCCGCCGCACTGCAGCGACATCGTGGCCGACCTCGCCCGCCAGTTCGCCGACCTGTGGTCGCAGTTCGCCGAGCGGGTCGGGGAGGACGTCGCGCAGATCGGCTGAGCCCGTGGCTCGGACACAGGGGACCGTCGCGAAAGGTGCCGCTTTCGCGGCGGTCCCGCGTCGTGTGCGGGGTCGGGAAAGTGGCGTGAATCATTCCGCTCTTTACCGGGAAGGGTTGTGCATTTCTTTTTTAATTTTCCATTAATTCCCCGCCGTTCAATGTCTGAAAAACACCCCCCATTCCCTGGCCGAGTGACCGAAACCCTGCCCGTGTCGGCGTGAATGAGACGCTATCCTGAGTTGCGCTGACTGATCGGCGAAGGTACGGGGGTGCCTGTGAAGCTCAGTGAAAGGGACGAAGAATTCGGTCTGCTACGTCGTCTCTACAGAGGGTGTGTGGCCGGAAAAGGTTCCCTGGTCATGACCAACGGTCCTGTGGGGTGTGGCAAGACCGCCTTGATCCAGACATTCGTCGAGCAGGTGACGGAGCAGGGGGGCGCCGTCCTGTCGGCGACCGGTTCCGCGAGCGAGAGCCTCGACAGGCTCGGGCTGATCGACCAGTTGGTGACCGCGATGGGTACGGCGGGCCCGCCCGACGGGCCACCGGACGTCGCGGAGGTCGCGACGGCCGCGGAGGCGAGCGGACGGGTGCCACGCGCACTGATGCAACGCGTCTACCGGGCGGTCGCCGAACTCGCCGAGAAACAGCCGCTCGTCCTCCACGTCGACGACGTGCACTTCGCCGACGAGGCATCGCTCCAGTGCCTGAGGTATCTCGTACGGCGCATCGATTCCCTGCCCGTCCTGGTCGTCCTGACCGAGAGTTCCAGCCACGAGCAGGCACTCGCCACGCTCCACGCGGAGACGCTCCACCTGCCCTACTGCCATCGGATCCGGCTCGGCCCGCTCTCGGCCGAGGGAGTCGCCGGATATCTGACGGATCATCCGGCGACGTGTTCGGTGGCGCCGGAGACCGTCGAGCTGTGGGCGCGGACGAGCGGGGGGAACCCCCTGCTGCTGGACGCCCTGATCGAGGACTTCGCCGGGCAGGGGACGGCGAAGGCCGCGGGGCGGGGTGCCCCGGTGCCGTGCGAGTCGTTCCGGAACGCCTTTCTCCGCTGTCTGCACCGCTGCGAGCCGACCCTGCTCGCCGTCGCGCGCGCCGCCGCCGTCCTCGGCGCGTCCGTGACACCCGCCCTGATCGGCGACCTCCTCGGGGAGGACGCGACCTCCGTACGCCGCAGCGTCACCGGCCTGCGCGCGGCCGGGCTGTTCTCGGACTCGTGGTTCGGCCACGAGCGCGCCCGGCTGACCGTGCTCGCGGACATTCCCGGCAAGGACCTCCCCGCCCTGCGGGCCCGGGCCGCCGAACTGCTCCGCGAGAGCGGTGCGCCCGCCGCGGTGGTGGCCGAACAACTGCTGGCCGGCCACGACCCGGCCCAGGCCGCCTGGCAGCCCGACATCCTCCGGGAGGCTGCGCGCGAGGCCCTGGCGGCGGGAGACATCGGTGCGGGCGTCGACTATCTGCGGCACGCCTCCGGCCTCTGCATGGACGCCAACCAGGAAGCGGAGGTGGTCGCCGCCCTCGCGGAGGCGCAGTGGCTCATCGCCCCCGCGAAGGCGTCCCGGTACCTCCCGCAGCTCAGCCGTATGGTGCGCGCCGGTCTGCTCACCGGGTCCGACGCCCTGACCGTGGTGAAACAGAAGGTGTGGCGCGGCGAGTTCGCACAGGCCGACGACCTGTTGCGGATCATCGAGGCACGCGAGGGCGCCGGCGCGGAGAACGCCTGGGACGGAGCGGGCTACTCCCGGGCCGTCATCCGCTCGGACCACACCCTCGTCCGGGTGTGGCTGTCCTTCTGCTGCCCCGGTCTGCGGCGCGGCGCCACGATGTCGCCCCGCACCTTCCTCAGGCTCTCGGCCGACCTCGTCGAGCTCGGGAAGGACCCGGCCCCCGGCGAACTGCTGCGCGGCACCGGCAGAGCCGGCCCGTTCGCGGACACCCTGGTGGCGCTGATCTTCCTGATCGGGGCCCAGCGGCTGGACGAGGCGCTGCTCTGGTCGGAGCGGCTGCTGGACGAGCCCCGCAACCGGCGCGCCCCCATGCGGCGTGCGTTCCTGGAGACGATCCGAGCGGCCGCGGCCCTGAGCCGGGGTGACGCCGCCGACGCGGGCGAGGCCGCCGGGACCGCGCTCAGCCTGGTCGGCCCGGAGTCATGGGGCATCGCGATCGGCCTGCCGCTGGCCCTGGCGATCCGCGCGGCGACCGAGAGCGGCGACGTCGACACGGCGCGGACCTACCTCGACCTGCCCGTTCCCATGGTCATGTTCGGCACCCCCTTCGCGCTGCCCTACCTCCAGGCTCTGGGCCGCTTCCACCTCGCTCTGGGTCGGCCGCGCGCCGCCCTGCGGGACTTCGAGTCGTGCGGCGAGCTGATGACGAAGTGGCGGCTCGACGCACCGGAACTCGTGGACTGGCGCAATGACGCGGTCGCCGCCCTCATCGCCCTGGGCGATCACCGGCGGGCCCGGGAGCGGGCCGAGGAACACCTCGCCCGGCTCGGTGAGCGGCCCACCCGCGCCCGCGGCATCGCGCTGCGCCATCTCGCGGCGGTGGGCCCGTCCCGGAACCGGCTGCGGCTGCTCCAGGAGGCGGTGCGGATCCTTGAAACCTGCGGCGACGGGCTGGAGTCGAGGCGCGCCCGGGCCGACGAGGAAGCCGCGCGCCGGGCGGAGGGGGAGACCACAGCGCTCGGGCGCGAGCACCCGCTGGGAGCACTGTGGGACGCTCCGTCCGCGCCGGCCCGGGGCGCGGTCCCGACGGGCGCCGCCGATACGGCCGCGGTGCCTGCTGCGCTGGCCGAACTCACCGAGGCCGAACGCCGGGTCGGAGCTTTCGCCGCGTCCGGCTGCACGAACCGTGAGATCGCCGACAGGCTCTCCATAACGGTCAGTACGGTGGAACAGCATCTCACCAAAATATATCGGAAATTGAAAGTGCGCGGCAGGGCCGATCTCCCGACGTCACTCGTGCTTTTTTCGGAGGTCGCCTGCCCTCCGCGTGGACGGTGAAAAGAAAAGCCTTCGCATCCGTTGGCCGGCCCCGCCCGTCCAAGTCAACTCCCCGTCCAAGTGGCGGTTTCGGACCGTTGGACAGTGTTGTGGTGAGGATTGCGACCGTGTGATCCTGAACGCCGAATCAGCCTTCCAATACCCGATTCCGCCGGGAGGAATTCCATGGCCGGACGGAGCCTCGACGACTATGCGCGACTGGCCCGGAAAGGATTCGATCACGTTCTGGCGGAATCCCTGGAAGTCGTTGAACGGGCCTCCGCGGAGAACAGGGCGGCCTTCGACCGGACCGGTCTGAGGCCCGGCCGGTCCACCCGGCCCGGGCCGCCCGACACCACCACGAAGATCCTGGACCGCCCCTGGGCCGCTCCGATCGCTGTTGGCCCGCTCGCCGGACTCGCCCGGCCCGTGGACGAGCCCGCCGTACTGCGGGCGGCCGACGCGGCGGGACTCCCCGTCGTGGTCGACATCGTCACCCCGAACGACCTCGCGCACCCGGTGCCGGCCGACGACGGGCCGCGGTGGCTCCGCACGTACGGCCACAGAGAGCACGGTGACGTCGAGCGGGCGGTGGCCGACGCGGAGCGTGCCGGGTTCGCCGCGCTCCTTCTCTCCCTGGGCCCCCAGGGCGGCGGCCGACTCGCGCGCCCCGATGCTCCCCACGCGGACTGGGCCGACGTGGAGCGGCTGCGCGCCACGTCCGCGCTGCCCCTGCTCGTCGCGGGCGTACGCACCGCTGCCGACGCCGCCCGCGCGTTCGACACCGGGGCCGACGGCATCGTCACCGACTCGCTGGACGCGCTGCCCGACCTGGCCGCGGTCGCCGGCACGCACCGCCCCGTCCTGCTCGGCGGCGGCATCCGCCGGGGCGCCGACATCCTGGTCTCCCTGGCCTCGGGGGCCGACGCGGTCCTCGTGGGACGGCTGGTGCTGGACGGGCTGATCGTCGACGGGGAAGCGGGCGTCACCGACGTGCTGGGCGCTCTCGTGCGCGAACTGGAGGAGGCGATGACGTTCACCGGAACCGCCTCGATCGCCGAGACCCGCCCCGACAGCCTCCGCACCGGACACCGTCCGCCGCTCCCCGTACGCCCGACGGGCACCCGGGGCAGCGCCGTGAGCGCCCAGGGAAATGCCGTGGGCGCCCTGCGCAAGGAGGACCTCCACCCCAGCCTCTCCGATCCCGTCCTGGACACGATGACCTTCCTCAACGAGGTCACCCACCGCTACCCGGACGCCGTCTCCTTCGCGCCCGGGCGGCCCTACGACGGGTTCTTCGACACCGAGCAGATCTTCACGTACCTCCGCCGCTACCTGGACCATCTGGCCGCGCAGGGACGCACGGAGCAGGACATCCGTACCGCCATGTACCAGTACGGTCCCACCGCCGGCCAGATCCGTGAGATCGTCGCCGACTCCCTGCGCGCGGACGAGGGCATCGACGTCCCGGCGGAGTCGATCGTGATCACGGTCGGCGCGCAGGAGGCCATGCTGCTGGTGGTGCGGGCCCTCACCGCCGGACCCGACGACGTGCTGCTCGCGGCGAGCCCCTGCTATGTCGGCATCACGGGCGTGGCACGGCTGCTGGGCGTGCCGGTGACGGCCGTTGACGAGCGGGAGGACGGGTTCTCCTGCGCCGACCTGGAGACCGCGATCGTGCGGGAGCGCGCCCGGGGACGGCGACCCCGGGCCCTCTACGTGATTCCCGATCACTCCAACCCGTCGGGAACCACGATGGACGCGCCGACGCGCGCCGCGCTGCTGGAGACGGCGGAGCGCCACGGCATCCTCCTCATCGAGGACAGCCCCTACCGCAGGGTGAGTCCCGGTACGCCGCTGCCGACGCTCAAGTCCATGGACCGCTCGCGAAGCGTCGTCCACCTGGGTTCGTTCGCCAAGACGGTCTTCCCCGGCGCCCGGGTCGGCTTCGCCGTCGCCGACCAGCAGGTGGTCGACGCCTTCGGCCGGACCGGTCTCCTGGCCGACGAACTCGCCAAGATCAAGAGCATGGTGACGGTCAACACCTCGTCCCTGAGCCAGGCCGCGGTGGCGGGTGCCCTGCTGGCAGGCGACGGCCGGATCTCCGAGATGAACGTCGAACCGGCGGCCTATTACGGCCATGCGATGCGGACCACGCTGCGCAATCTGGACGCCCGTCTGCCGGCGGCCCGGCGAGCCGCCCTGGGCGTGCGCTGGAACGAACCGACCGGAGGTTTCTTCCTCACGGTCCACGTCCCCTTCCGGGCGGACAATGCGGCGCTGACCCGGTCGGCACAGGAATTCGGCGTCATCTGGACGCCGATGAACTACTTCTATCCGCAGGGCGGCGGCCATCAGGCACTCCGTCTCTCCACCAGCTATCTGACGACGGCCGATATCGAAGAGGGCACCGCACGGCTCGCGCGGTTCATAGAGGCGCAGGCCTCGGTGTCGTGAATTCTCGGGGAAAGGCGAGGCAAGTGACCGGGAACAGCAATGCACAGCGACCGCGGACCAAGCCGCGTATGTGGGGGTGGACTTTCCGATGACCATCAATCTGGACCGGCCGGAAGGACTGGAGGCCGCCTTGGCGGACGACATTCCGGAGCCCGTCGTCCTGACCGGTGACGGCGCCCTGAAGACGCCGTACCGACCGCGGATCGTGGGGGTGGGGACCGCCACGTCGGCCGCCGCCTACTCCCAGCAGGAGGTGCTCGACGCCTTCGGCATCACCGACCCGAAGATCCGGTCCGTGTTCGCCAACAGCGCCATCGACCGGCGCCACCTGACCCTGCCGGAACCGGACGCCGACGGTGTCCGCGCCCCCGAGCCGCAGGGAGACCTGCTCGACAAGCACAAGGCCATGGCGACGGAGATGGGCGCCGAGGCGCTGCGCGCCTGTCTGAAGCGGGCCGGCGCCGAACTCTCCGATCTGCGGCACCTGTGCTGCGTGTCCTCCACCGGCTTCCTCACCCCCGGCCTGAGCGCCCTGATGATCCGCGAGCTGGGCATCGACCGGCACTGCAGCCGCAGCGACATCGTCGGCATGGGCTGCAACGCGGGGCTCAACGCGCTGAACGTCGTGGCCGGCTGGTCCGCAGCCCACCCGGGCGAACTCGCCGTCGTCCTCTGCGCGGAGGCCTGCTCCGCGGCGTACGCGATGGACTCCTCGATGCGGACCGCGGTCGTCAACAGCCTCTTCGGTGACGGCGCCGGAGCGATCGCCCTGAGGTCGGGCGCCGGTGACGAGGCATCCGGCACGGCCGAGGGCCCGACCCTCCTGAAGTTCGCCAGCTGCATCATCCCCGACGCGATCGGAGCGATGCGCTACGACTGGGACCGGGATCTGGACCGGTTCAGTTTCTACCTCGACCCGCAGATCCCCTACGTCGTCGGTGCGCACGCCGAGATCGTGGTCGACCGCCTGCTCCAGGACACGGGCCTGCGCAGGAGCGACATCGGTCACTGGCTCGTGCACTCCGGCGGCAAGAAGGTGATCGACGCGGTGGTCGTCAACCTCGGCCTGACCCGCCACGACCTGCGCCACACCGTCGGCGTCCTGCGGGACTACGGCAACGTGTCGAGCGGGTCGTTCCTTTTCTCGTACGAACGGCTCCTCGACGAGCAGGTGACCCGGCCCGGCGACTACGGAGTGCTCATGACCATGGGTCCGGGATCCACGCTCGAAACGGCGCTGGTCCAGTGGTGACGACAGGAGAGTGCGCAGTGAGTGACGTAAGTGCCGTGCGGACACTGGCCGTTGACGGATCCCGGCCGCTGTCGATCAGGACCGTCAAGGACCTCACCGTCCTGTGCGACGAGGTGGAGGACCAGGGCGGGGCCGCGATCCTGCGGGTCACCGGGGCACCCGCACCGGGCTGGGCCGACGGGCTGGACGTCTCCCTCGTCACCAAGTGGGAACGGGTGCTGCGGCGGCTCGAACGGCTGCCCGGGGTCACTGTCGCGGTCGCGGCCGGCGACTGCGGCGGAGCGGCCCTCGACGCCTTCCTCACCGCCGACATCCGGATCGCGACGCGCGGCAGTCGTCTTCTCCTGCCCTTTGACGGGGAGGCCACCTGGCCCGGCATGGCCGCGTTCCGCCTCGCCCGTCTGGCCGGCGCCGCGCGCGCCCGCCGTGCCGTCCTGTTCGGGCACCCGATCCCGGCGCCCGAGGCGCTGACGCTGGGCATAGCCGACGAGGTGACCGAGGCGCCGGACACCGCGGTGGCCGCCGCCGTCCAACGCTGCGAGGGACTGTCGGGCAAGGAGCTCGCCCTACGGCGCCAGCTGCTCCTCGACGCGATGACGGTCAGCTTCGAGGACGCCCTCGGCCCGCACCTGGCGGCCTGCGACCGCGCTCTGCGGCGCACCGTCGAGGAGGCCGCGTGATGACGCCGCCCAGCCGTGCACTCCCCGGTGCGGAAGGCGGGGCCGCCGTATGACGACCGCCCCGCTGGAACAGGAGACCGCGCGTGCGGAGTGGTCGGCGCTGACGGAGGCCGCCGAGCGCGTGGACAAGACGCTGGCGTCACTGCCGTACCCGACGCGCCGCACACCCGAACAGCGGGACCTGGCCGAGGCGGTGAAGAACCGGGCCCGCGCCCTGCGCGCCCGGTTCCTGGACGGGTACGGCGACGCCGTGTACGACCGGGTCACCGAAGGGCGCACCCGCAGCCTGCGGATCGACGACCTGGTCGCGGCCGCGGCGACCGCCTTCCCCGGCCTGGTGCCGGACGCCGGCCGGCTCGCGCAGGAGCGGAGCCGGCCGCAGGCCGACAAGGAGGGCCACGAGATCGACCAGGGCATCTTCCTGCGGGCCGTCCTGCGGTCGCCCTCGGCCGGTCCGCACCTCCTCGACGCCATGCTCCGGCCGACGGCCCGGGCACGCGGGCTGCTGCCGGAGTTCCTGCGGACCGGCGTCGTGGAGATGGAGGCCGTACGGATCGAACGCCGCGACGGCGTCGCACGGTTGACGATGTGCCGGCACGACCGGCTCAACGCCGAGGACAACCAGCAGGTCGACGACATGGAGACGGCCGTAGACCTTGCCCTCCTCGATCCGGCCGTCCGGGTCGGCCTGCTGCGCGGAGGGGAGATGAGCCATCCCCGCCACCGCGGCAAGCGGGTGTTCAGCGCGGGCATCAACCTCAAGAACCTGAGCTCCGGTGACATCTCCCTGGTCGACTTCCTGCTGCGCCGTGAACTCGGCTACATCCACAAACTCGTCCGGGGCCTGCTCGTCGAGGACCCGGACCGGTGGCACTCGCCGTACGTCGAGAAGTCGTGGGTCGCCGCTGTCGACGGCTTCGCGATCGGCGGAGGCGCCCAGCTGCTCCTGGTGTTCGACCATGTCCTCGCCGCGTCCGACGCCTACCTCAGCCTCCCCGCCGCCAAGGAAGGGATCATCCCCGGCGTGGCCAACTTCCGCCTCAGCAGGTACGCCGGACCCCGGCTGTCCCGGCAGGTGATCCTGGAGGGGCGCAGGATCTGGGCCTCGGAGCCGCAGGCGCGGCTGCTGGTGGACGAGGTCGTGGACCCGCGCGAGCTGGACGCCGCCGTCGAGCGGAGCCTGGAGCGCCTCGACGGCGAGGCGGTGCTCGCCAACCGGCGGATGCTCAACCTCGCCGAGGAGCCCGCCGAGGCGTTTCGCGCGTACATGGCGGAGTTCGCCCTCCAGCAGGCGCTGCGGCTGTACGGGGAGGACGTGATCCACAAGGTCGGCAGGTTCGCGGCGAGGTCGTCGTCGTGACCGGGGACCGGGTGAGCCCCGACGACCGTGCCCGGGTGCGGTACGAGAAGAAGGACCACGTCGCCCGCGTCACCCTCGACCGTCCCGAGGTGCTGAACGCGATGGACCTGCGCACGCACGAGGAACTCGCCGGTGTCTGGGACGACGTGGAGGCCGACGACGACATCCGCGTCGTGGTCCTCACCGGCGCGGGCGACCGGGCGTTCTCCGTCGGACAGGACCTGAAGGAACGCAGCCGCCTCGACGCGGAAGGGACCCCTCGGACGACGTTCGGAAGCCGGGGCCTGCCAGGCTGGCCCCGGCTCACCGAGCGGTTCACCCTGTCCAAACCGGTCGTGGCACGGGTCAACGGCTACGCCCTCGGTGGCGGCTTCGAGCTGGCGCTCGCCTGCGACCTCGTCATCGCCTCGCACGACGCGCGGTTCGCCCTGCCGGAGGCGCGGCTCGGGCTGATCCCGGGCGCGGGCGGCGCCTTCCGCCTCGCCCGCCAGTTGCCCCTGAAGACGGCCATGGGACATCTGCTCACGGGGCGCCCGATCGACGCGGCCACAGCGCTGCACTTCGGACTGGTCAACGAGGTCGCCGAGGAAGGAGACCTGGACCGACGGGTCGACGCCTGGACGGACGACCTGATCCGCAGCGCGCCCCTGTCGGTACGAGCCATCAAGGAGGCGGTGATGCGCTCGCTCGACCAGCCGCTGGAGGATGCGTTCGCCACGAGGTACGCGTGGGAGGAACGGCGTATGCACAGCCGGGACGCCGTGGAAGGCCCCCGGGCCTTCGCGGAGAAACGTGATCCCGTGTGGTCGGGCCGGTGAGGTGACCCGGGTCCGCCGACGGGGGCGAACCTGTCGGCGGGCCCGGGCGTCTCGGTTTCCGAACAGCGCGGCGGGCCGCTCCGTCCGCCAGGGGCCGCCCCGCAGAAGGCGGCGGAAGGACAGGACGATGCCGATCGCGCGCGTCAACGGAACAGACCTCGGCTACGACGACTACGGCGGCCCGGGGGAGCCCGTCGTGCTGGTCGCCGGCACCGGCGCCCCGGGACGGATCTGGCGGACCCACCAGGTGCCCGCCCTCAGGGCGGCCGGCCACCGGGTGATCACGCTCGACAACCGCGGCATCCCGCCGACCGGTCCGTCCCCCGCCGGATTCACTCTCGACGACATGGCCGCGGACGTCGCCGGTCTGATCGAGCACCTGGGCGCGGGACCCTGCCGGGTCGTGGGCCACTCGCTGGGCGGTCTCATCGCGCAGGAACTCCTCCTCGCCCGGCCCGAACTCGTCGCACGGGCCGTCCTGATGGCCAGCTGCGGACGCGCGGACGCGCTGATCACCGCCATGTCGGCCGCCGACATCGAGCTGGCCGACAGCGGCGTCAAGATCCCTCCCGCCGTGTCCGCGTACCGGCAGGCCCTGCAGAACCTCTCACCGCGGACACTCAACGACGAGGACAGACTGCGGGACTGGCTCGGCATCCTCGAACTCGCCGGCCCCGACCCGTCGACCGTCCGCGCGCAACTCGGCCTCGAAGTCATCCCGAACCGCCTTCCGCACTACCGGCGGATCACCCGCCCCTGCCTCGTCCTCGCCTTCCAGGACGACCTGGTCGTCCGCCCACACCTGTCACGCGAACTCGCCGCGGCCATCCCCGCGGCCGCGTACACCGAGATACCCGGCTGCGGCCACTACGGCTACCTGGAGCGGCCCGGCGCGGTGAACGAGGCGGTCATCGGATTTCTCACGGCTTGAGGGGATGGACCGGATACGGGGACGGCAGTCGTCGTAGCGGATGAGCCTGTGCGCCGGCGCCCGGTCAGTGACCGCCGGTGAGTCCGCCGCTGAGGGTCTTGTGGATGCGGGCGCCGGGCTCGTTCAGGCTGTCGATGACGACCCTGTCGGGGTCGGTGACAGAGGTGACGTCGGCCAGGTGGGCGACGCGCTCGGCGAAGATGACCACGGCGGTGATGCTGCCGACGACGACGCCGACGGCGAGGTTGGAGGTGGTGACCACGCAGGCGACGGTGACCACCATGACGGTGATCTCCCCGGCGGGCATCCGCCGGAGGGTCCTGGGCGCGATGGAGTGCCAGTCGAAGGTCGCGAAGCTCAGGAACGCACCGGCCAGGAACGTCGACAGCCGGGTGCGGGCGCCGGAGACCCGTACGTTGATCATCGTCTGGCCGATCACGGCGCAGCCGCCCATCCCGCCGAAGAACCCGGTGACGATGTTCGCGATGCCCTGGCCGATGGACTCGCGGGTCTTGTCGGAGTGGGTGTCGGTGATGTCGTCGACGAGCGCGGCGGTCATCAGCGGCTCCATCAGGCCGACCAGGGCCACGGCGAGCGCGTACGGCGCGACGATCTTCAGTGTCTCCAGGGTGAACGGCACGTCCGGCAGCCCGGCACCGGCAGCGAGGACGGCAGGTCGCCCTTGTCGCCCGGCGAGGAGCGGATGGACGGCCCAGGGCACGTCGTGCATCTCCGGCACCTGCGCCACGAAGATGAGGATGGCGCTGGATGACCCCGGCGAGGATCACGGCCGTCACCAGACAGCCGAAGCCGTGCTCGCGATTGAGCGGACCGATGACCAGGGCTGCGGCAACCGGTGGCCGCGGAGATCATGGCGGGCCGGCTGCCGACGACGGCGATGGTCACGGCCATCGTGAACGACGCGAACAGGCCGGTCGCCGGGTCGACACCGGCGATGACCGAGAACGAGATCGCCTCCGGGATCAGCGCGAGGGCGACCACCAGACCGGCCGGCACCTCGGTGCGCAACACCTTCGGCGACAGCCAGGACGGGCGACGGGAGCCGCGCATCCACGTGGAGGAGGCAGTGAGGGCCGTACAGAGGGGGACGGCCCCGGGACGGCGATGTCAGTGGTCACCACTAGTTTGGAATCACTGGAGATCGGCCGTACCGGCCGAACGGGCCTTTGGGGAGGGGTGTGCTGTGTCCGCTGCGCAGACACGACAGTCGGGGAACACGACGTACCTGGAGCTGTCTCAGGAAAGCGGTGGCGCCCACAAGTTCTACGAGGTGACTGTCGAGGGGACCACCGTCGCCGTGCGGTACGGACGGATCGGCGTGGACGGGCAGCACCAGACCTCCGCCTTTCCGACCGTCGAGAAGGCGCAGGCGGCAGCGGCGAAGAAGATAGCCGAGAAGGTACGGAAGGGGTACGCGCCCGCCGTTCAGGGGCAGCGGGCGGCCCGCCCCGTAACCCGTCGTCAGGTGACCTCCGCCCCGTCGACGGCGCGGGCGACCGCCCCGGTGCTGTGGCGGTTCCGTACCGGCGCCTCGGCGTTCGGCATCCACGTGGACGAGGACCGCTGCTGGGTCGGCAACCAGCACGGCAGTGTCTACAACCTGAGCCATGACGGCGAGGTGCTGGCGCACTACTCCCTGCCCGACGGCGTGAAGTGCCTGGTGGCCGACGACTTCTGGATCTACGCGGGCTGTGACGACGGCCGGGTGTACGACCTCTCCTCGAAAGTGCCGTTCGCGGCCTACGACATCGCGGCCGAGGTGGACATCTTCTGGCTGGACATCCACGCGGGCGTACTGAACGTCTCCGACCGCAACGGCGGGCTGACGGTCATCGACCACGAGGACGAGCTCCAGTGGTCCCGCAACTCCTCCGGGGACAACGCGTGGATGGTGCGGGCCGACGACCACGCCGTCTACCACGGGCACAGCCAGGGTGTGACGGCCTACGCGGCGGACGGCGCCAGACAGCTCTGGCACACCGCGACCAACGGCAACGTGCTCTTCGGATGGCAGGAGGAGCACGCGGTCTACGCCGGGACGGGACGGCGGGTCGTCCAGCGCCTCGCGAAGTCCTCCGGGGCCATCGAGGCCTCCTACCAGTGCGATGCCGCGGTGTACTCGTGCGCCACGTCCGCCGGCGGCCGGTACGTCTTCGCGGGAGACTCGGCGTCCTCCGTCTACTGCTTCACCGCCGACGGCACCCGGCTGTGGAAGCTCGGCACGGGCGGCGGCTCGGCACTCTCGATGCAGTACCACGACGAACGGCTGTACATCGTCTCCACGGACGGCTCGCTCGCCTGCATCGACGCGAGCGAGGCCGCGATCACCGCCGCCCAGTCGGGCACCGTGCCGGTCGCGGCGGACATCAAGCTCGCGGCCGCCATGCCGACGTACGCACCGCTGACCACCGCCGCCTCCGTCGCCACGGTCAGCACCGTCCCCGCGGCGGGGAACGGAGTCGTCGTGGAGTGCTTCGAGCAAGGAGGCCGAGTGCGTGTGCACGTGGTCTCCGAGGGCTACGAGCGCGGCTGGAACGTCCAGTTCCCGCGTGCGATACGCGAGCCCGGAGCGCGCTATGTGGTGGACGCGCTGCATTCCTCCTCGGCCGGCTTCTACCGAGTGCGCGGGGAGATCAGGCGCCTGGTGTGACAGGCGGGGGGCGGGGA